>JACPAN010000023.1 GCA_016180815.1 Elusimicrobiota bacterium | reverse complement strand
GAGGCCGATCCCCAGAAATTGTTGGTGGCGTCCACGGTCACAGCCGGGTCTTCGTTCGTCACGCCGAAATTCTGATTGCCGGATATAATGGAATCGCGGCTTTGTGCCGTTGATCCCGATGCCAATCTCGCTATGGCTCATTCTAATATCCGATTTGCGAATGTTGGGCTTAACCTCAATGGGACCGGCGCAATCCTGGGACCGCTCTTGATCGAAGAAAGCAATACCGCGGCAATAGCCTTGAGCAACGGCGCCGACGTCTCTCTAAGCCGCGTTACCGTCAAAAATTCCAATCAAGCGGGAATCAGCGCACAGAATTCCACGTTCGCTCTAAACCTCGGGCAAATTGAAGGAAACGTCAGCGGCATTCTTTTGGACCGCGATTCCATTATATCCGGCAATCAGAATTTCGGCGTGACGAACGAAGACCCGGCTGTGACCGTGGACGCCACCAACAATTTCTGGGGATCGGCCTCGGGACCGGCCCATGCGTCCAATCCGGAGGGCACGGGGGACCGGGTGTCGGACAACGTCGAATTTATTCCGTTTTTAACCACTCCCCCTCCGGGATTGTCCATGGAGGGGCCGTAAGACAATGAATAGGGAAAAGGAGGTCAGCCGATAAGGATATCCGACACCATGAAGTAGCTTAAAAATAAAAAGGTTCGTGCCATGAGCAGGTTGAGGGTAGTTAGGGGATTATTGAGGGTCCTATTGTGGACCTTGGCGGCCATTAGTTTGGCTCAAGCCGATTTGTCCGCCGCCCCCGCGACAATCAGCGTCAATCCTCAAGATCAAACGCTCACCCCGAATGATATCAGCGTTTCCACTGTTACGCTGGACACCCAGAACGAGGCTTTGGGAGCCTTTGATTTTGAATTGTCCTTTGACACCAACGCAGCCACGCTTCAAAACGTCAAAGGGTTGGGCGAACTCTCCAGTCACTTCTTCTTTAACCCCGGCATTCTGGGCCAAGGCAAGGTGCGCATGGTCGCCTTCAACGCGCAAAGCCTGCAAACGCCCAAAGGGCTCGGTTCCGTTCTTGAATCAACATTTCTGGCCTCGGGTCCTCCGGCCTCTTCAAGCACGATAACCATCAATAATGCCTTTGCCGTCGATACCGATGTCTCGGCATTTGATCCTCTGAGCGCGCAGCCGGGGATTTTCAAAATACAGGCTGCCGGATTCAAAGATTTGTTGGCGCCCAGAACAACTTTGCTCATCGATCAGCCAAAATTCGGGCAGGAACCGGTGTTCATCAATCAAAGCAGCCGCTTGAACTTTAACGTGGAGGACGACGCCAATGAGATTGGCGATCAATCCGGGATCGGGGTATCGAGCCTGACGGTTTCTCTGAACTCTGTTTTTGAGCAGACGTTCGTTAATCCCAGGTCAACCGTGCCTTTCTTCGCCCAAAGCATGAATCTTTTGGGCGTTGCGGATGGAGCTTATGATCTTAAATTTTTCGCTTCAGACACTCAGGGCAACGTCGAAACGCTCAAGACGGTAAAAATCGCGATTGATAATACCCCGCCGACAACGGAGATCGTTATTCCTACGGGCACATTCCGGGAAAACGGAACCATTTATATCAACAGCCAAGTGACGCTTGATTTTGGGGCCCAGGATGCGGGCTCGGGAACCGGAGAAATTCTTTTTGCCGTTATGCCCGAAGGGCAGACGCAAAACCCTGCTCAACTGCCGCCAGGAGGGCCGGCCAATTATGAACCGGCCCGGCCGTTAAATTTCGCTGCGGAAGGCCGTTTTGATCTGACGTTTTTCTCAAGGGACAAATTGGGCAACACGGAGCAGGTCAAAACATTGAAAGTCATCGTTGACAACACGCCGCCCACGTTCACGGGAACCCAGCCCTTAAACATTCAAGCTGTCGACCCTCTCAACAGCTTCAACGGCGTTGTCATTGTCAACGGCGCGGTCAAGCTGGCTGATTCCGGAGCCACGCCGCCTCCTGCCGGGCAATGGACGGTGGAGTATAGCGCCTCATCGGGACTGCTTCCCTTCGAGCATGATCCGCCTTTTGACACGATTTTTTTGCACATAACAGATCAGAATTTATTGCCCACCGGTATGCTGCGTCTGACAAACCCGGGTTCTGATCCCGATGCCGCGGCCTATTACGTCCAACAAAACCACGAATTAAGCGCGCAAACAGGCCATGTCTCGGAAATGAGGGCGAGAGTCGGCAATGATAACACGGCCTTGAGCTTGGTTGCCATTGATGAAACCGCGGGCATCGAGCTTTTGATCAGGCCTGAGGGAGCGGCCGGCGGGCAAGCCGAGCTTCGCTATATTACCGATCTTTTTGGGGCGGGGGGCGCAGAGATCGCCGTGTTCCCGGTGGAGAATCCCTTCGAGTTCAAGACTTACCGCCTAGCCGTGGATATTGAAGGCGCAGACACGCAGGCCGCAAGAATCAAAATTTTTGTCGACGGACATTTAGTTTATGAGCTGCCGGCGACCGCGCCTCCTTTTTCCCCGGCCGGTATGCCTAAGGTGGCCTACGGGGCCAAGCCCATGGGACAAGCGCCTTTGGGGCTGGAAGCGGAATTTGAGTTTTTCCGCTATTACACAGGAGGCTCCGAGCCTCCCTCCGGGCAGCAGCCCCCGCCTGAGCCGCCTCCTCCCGGAAGCGCCCAGTGGACCGTGGAATACAACCCCATGCCCAATGCTCAACTGCCATCAGAATACAGCAATCCTTTCCAAACCATTGTCGCGGGAATGCCCAATCAGATGATCACGCCCAACGGCACGTTGCGGGTGGACGGCCTCGATCCCAACGTTGCCATTTTTTACACCCAGCAGCATCCCGCTCTAAGCGCCCATACCGGCTATGTCACGGAGATGAGGGCCTCGGCGATAAACGCCGAAACAACTTTAAGCATGGGAACTTTTAATGAATTCTTTGGGATCGAACTTTTGGTTTCTCCGGGCTTGGGGCATGCCCAGCTAAGATACATTGATCAGCAATTTCCGCATAACAATAATCAACACATCCGGCAGTTCCCTGCCGCCATGCTTCCCGGAGAAACAGCGACCTATCGAATATCCGTTAAGGTTAACGGCATCGCCTTGGTCAAAGTCTTTGAAAACGGCAACCTACGTTTTGAGGAGCAACTGCCCTTGTCATCTCCTTTTCCAACGGCAGCGACAGCGCCCATGGTTTTTTACGGCGCCAGGACGGCCGGGGGAGTCTTGGCAGGGCCCTTGGCTGCGGAATTTGAATTTTTCCGCTATTACACAGGAGGCGCTGATGCTCCCTCAGCGCAGGAGCCCCCGCCTGAGCCGCCTCCTCCCGCTCCTGGCGCGCTTGTGGATTATCAGGCCACGGTTTTGCCGGAGCAATACGGCACATTTGTTCAAAAACAAATTCATGCTCCGTTTATGACTGAGCCCGCGGAGGAGATCCATCCCGAGGGCCTAAGGATGAGCTCCGAGCAGGATGGGGCCATTGGGTATTTTTTCTCACAAAACCTAAATGCCCAACAGGGATACGACATTAATCTACGCGCTGCCTTGAAGACCCCGGATTCACGGCTTATCATCTCCGTGATGGATGGTCTCTTCGGCGGGCTTATTCAGGTTGATCCCGAAGAGAAAACGATCGATGTCTTAAGCCCGGACCGGCAGGCGACTTTGGCTTCGGCTTCCGTAGCGGCGTTAATCGAGCCTTTTGGATTTAATGAATATTCCATATCCGTTCTTGAAGGCACGGCCCATCTATCCATCAGCGGCATCAATGTCATCGACGTTGCGCTGTTTCCTTTTCCCGGTGCACCAGGCGCTGGTTTCGGCTTGGAGGCCCGGGCCGAGGAGCCCGTTCCCATCGAAATGGCGGTTCAACACTTTAAAATTATCGCAGGCCCTTCAGGCAACGGAGGAACAGGGCAGGGCGCTTTATCCGGCACGGTTGAGACACCCTTCATCAGCCTGCCGGAAATCACCAAGATCAACAATTTTCAGGCCGTGGAAGACCCCGGGCAAGGCAGCATTGCCCATGAATTCACCACGGACGGACAAAATTTCTTTCCGATCGATCAATTATCCCAGGCGGATTTGACTCAAAGGCGGATTAAATTCAAAAGCACGCTCTCGCGGGAAAATGAAACTCAGGCGAGCCCTGCTCTTGAGTCGTTCATACTCGATCTGATCCGCAGCATTGAGGTCAGGCCTGCGGCCGTGGGTGCGCCGTCAACGGCCACCATCCGTTTTATCGCGTCAGAACGTTTAAGGGGACAACCCAGCGTCCAGGCGGGAGAGTTGACGGCCACGGACAAAAACGAGCCCCCTTCCTTTTCCTGGAGCTTTACCGTTAAGACCTCAACCGATACCTTCGAGAGCCTAAAAACAATCGCAGTTTCCGGAACTGATCTTGCCGGCAATCAGGGTGAGGATGCCACGGGCGCCATTGTCGTTGATCGAACGGCTCCGGCAACCCAAATTCTGTCCCCCGCAGAAGGACAAACATTCACTCTCGTTTCGCTCAAGCTCCGAACCGATATCCTGCTTCAAGACAATTTCGATCCCCAACCTTCCCTGGCGGCCCAATTGCTTCAAGTGGAAAACCGGGGTGTTCTTTTTGAAGGAACGACGTCGATGGTCGTCGTCAACGATCAGGTTATCGAACCCCGCATTCTCGATGACGGACTTTGGGTCATGAATGTCAACGCCAAGGACTGGGCGGGTAATGCCTCGGACTTTGCCTCCGGCGTTTTTGAAATCATCCACAATGACGAGCAGCCGCCCAGAACAGCGCTGGAAATCGAAGGCCCCAGATTAGGCGAGAGTCCCGTGTTTGTGAATAGAAACAGTACTTTAAGATGCACCTCAACGGATGACGCCTTAGGTCCGGGCGACGGGTTTGGATTAGGCGTATCGAGCCTGAGCGTTTCCATCAATGGGGCATTTTCCGAAATTTTTACGAACCCTGATCCCATCGTTTCCCCGGTCCTGTCCCAAACCATCGGCTTGTTGGGCTTAGACGATGGCGAAACGAACGTAACGTTTGCCGCCGTGGATATCAGGGGGCATCAAGAAAACGCCCAGACCGCTAAAATTCATGTCGATAACACGCCGCCCGTCACGGAGATTGTCCTGCCTCCCGGGGTGTTCCGGGAAAACGGGACGATTTATGTAAACAGCGCGGACATCATTGATTTTAGGTCCACGGACGCAGGCTCAGGAGTCAGGGAAACCGTATTCAGGCTGGAGCGGTTAAATGGAAACGGCCAACAGCCATGTCCTGAGCCTGACCCGGTCACAGATGAATGCCCCCCTGATCAAGGCAACTCAGAGCCTGTTATGCTCCCCATGAATTTTCCCGAAGAGGGCCGTTTTGTCTTGACCGTTGACGCGACGGATAATCTGGGCAATCATTCCCCCGCCCAAAGCGTGGTGATCGTGGTGGACAATACGCCGCCCACGTTCTCGGGAACTGCCCCCTTGTTCATACAGGCCAATGATCCGGTCAATGTGTTCAACGGGGTGACGGCCTTCAACGGCGGGGTGAAATTAATCGACGGCGGGAGCCCGGGGCCGGGTCCTGATCCGGGAACCGGGCAGTGGACCGTGGAGTATCAAGCCGTGGGGGCTGCCGAGCTTCCCGCCGGCTTTGCTCCGCCTTTCCAATTCTTGGCCTCGATTCCTATTTTAAACGTATCCCAAGAATTGACGCCCTCGGGTTTAAGATTGACGAGCCACGGCTTCGCCCATGCCTTTTATACCCAGGAGAATTTTGAATTAAACATTGATCAAGGCTTTGTCTCTGAGATGCGGGGCCGGGCTATGAATGAACAGACGGCCTTGAGCATGACCGTTGTCAACGAGCAAGATACGGCTCTGGAGCTATTGATCGAGCCCGGCCAGGGCACGCTGCGCTTTACAAATGGCGATTTATTGTTTCCCGAGACGGCAACCATCGGCGAGTTTGCGACCGGCGCAGGCGCCGGAGAAACCCGAACTTATCACTTAAGCGTGGGTCCTGATATTCATCATCCGGCCGGCGCGCTTGTGGCGCGCGTTTTTGAAGACGGCGCGCTGCTTTTTGAAGCGACGTTGCCCCCGTCGCCCTTCGCATTCCTAGCCATGCCTCAAGCGGCTTACGGAGCGAGGACTTTGGTTCCCGGCGGAACCCTGGACGCGGAATTTGAGTTTTTTCGGTACTTCACCGGAGGCCCGGAGCTTCCTGCGGAAGGGCCTCCGGGCAATGGGGGCTCCCCGGGCGGGGTGCTGGTGGATTACCAAGCCTCGGTGCTGCCCGAGCATTTCTCGCTCACGGTTCAAAAAAGAATCAATCGTTTCTTTACCCAGCCTCCCAGAGAAGAAATCGTGACTGAAGGCGCGACCATGGAGTCGTTTTTAAGGCTTTCCTCGCCGGATGACGGGGATATCAACTATTTGTTTATGCAGGAATTGAGCGCCTCGCAGGAATACCGTTTGGAGCTGCGCGCCGCGCTTAAAACATCGGATTCCAGGCTGTTGATTTTTATGCAGGACGATCAATTCGGAGGCGTCTTGGAAATCGACACGGCCGCCGGTCTGGCGCGCTTACTCAACAATTCCAGGGAACAAGAATTAGCCAACGGAAATATCAGTCTGCCGCCGACGCAGACATTCGATTTCCTTGACTATCTAGTCACAGTTAACCAGGGAAATATTCGGTTGTCCGCCAACGGCAATGAAATTCTGCAAGGTCAACTTATGCCGGGCGATCCCGATCTTCGGGGCGCGGGATTCGGCTTGGAAGCCCGGACCTTTGAGCCGGTGCCCATCGGACTCGATGTCCAGAGCTTTAGAATCATCACCGCGTCGGGCAATGGAGGAGGCGGCGGACAAGGCACGCTCCTGGGCACGCTGGAAACGCCGTTTATCAGCTTGCCGGAGCTATCCAGAATCGACAATTTCCGGGCTGCGCAGAATCCGGCACAGGGCGCCATCCAACATGAGTTTACGACAGACGGCCAAATGTTTTTTCCCATCGAGCTTTTGTCTACGGCGGATATCGTTCAGCGCCAAATCAAGTTTAGGAGCACGCTCTCAAGAGCAACGACCGAACAGGCCAGCCCTGTTTTGGAGGCTTTGTCGATTGATTTGATCCGCATGGTGAATGTTTCCTCCCCGGCTGTTGCCGGCCCTTTGTCCACATCAACGATACGCTTTATCGCTTCAGAAAGGCTTTTAGGCGAGCCTGTTGTCAAAGCAGACGGCTCGCAGGCTTTTGACAGAAACGAGCCGCCGTCTTTTTCCTGGACGTTCAAGCTTTCCGCGGCCCAGGACGCGCTTGAAGGCGAACAAACCATTATTATTTCCGGCAAGGATTTATCCAGAAACCAAGGAGAAGATCGAACCGCCAAGATTTTGATCGACAGGACGCCCCCTGCTGTCAACATCCTTTCCCCGGCAGGGGGCGAACGCTTTATCGCTTCGCAAAACTCGATCACCATCGACGTTTCTTCGGTGACGGACAATTTCGACCCCGCGCCCGACATCCTACGCCTGGAATTAGTTGAGCGTCAAAATACCGGAACAATCAGAGGTCCGACCAGACTCATCGTCCATCAAGGGCAAATCATTGAGCCCCTTTCGATTGATGACGGTCTCTGGGTTTTGGAGGTTGAGGCCAAGGACTGGGTGAATAATTCCACAATCGCCGTCTCCGGCGTCTTTGAAGTCATCCACGATCTTCTGCCGCCAAGAACGAGCCTGGTCGCTGGAGAGCCAAAATTCGGGGAGAACCCGGTATTTATCACAAGCAATACATTCATCGGGTTTTCCGCTGTTGATGATTTAGTCGAGATGGGCGACGGCATCGGCTTGGGCGTGGCTAAAACCCAATTCAGCGTAGATCAATCGTCGTTTGCCGTATTTAGCGCCACATTCGCTATTTCTGCTGAAGGATTTCATGAAATGAGATTCTTTTCCGTGGATGTGGTGGGCAATCAAGAAACGCTCAAAACCGTTCAAATCGCGGTGGATAACACCCCACCCGTCACTCAATTGAGCTTGGAGGAAAGCGCTTTCAGCGCTTTTGGCCGGACCATGATCACGCCCAACACCCTCATTACCCTTTTGGCAATCGATCCTGAGGTCAACGGGACAAGCTCCGGCTGGGCGCAGACGGAGTTTGCCGTTGATAACGGCGCTTTTCAGGTTTATTCTGCCGCGTTTACCCTGCCTGCCCAGGGGGAGCATGCCGTCAAATACAGAAGCCGCGATAATCTTGGAAATTTTGAAACGGTCAAAACATTCGCTCTGTCCGTGACGCCTTTAAGGGAGACGGCCATGATCGCGGCAGGGACGGCGACCATCACAGCATCAGGAACAGCGGATATTACCGGAAAAATCGTCTCCAACGGCGCCTACAACGCCTCCGGTAATGTCCGCCTTACGGGAAGCGTGATCGCTCCGGCCATCGAGCTTAAAGGAAACAGCGTTATCATCGGCACGCAAACCATCGCTTCAGATTCCGTTCATGCCTCTCCCATTAATTTAGCTTCCATTAAGGCTGATCTGATTCAATCCAATGACAACGGCTTAATCCCAAGCCAATTCCTGAGTCCGGAGGGAGCCCTTGTTGTGAGCAAGGGCGCGACCTTGACGTTGGGCGCGGGCAGCTATCTTTTCTCCGGGATGACTATCGACTCTCAAGCGGCTTTAATTTCCAGCGGCCCGGTGCGCATTTTTCTGACAGGAGCGTTGGCCATCACCGGCGGGGGGTCGATGAACGCCTCGGGACGCTCGATCGATTGCGCCGTGTTCTCGGATTTTGAGCAAACTCATGAATTTGCCGGAGGATCGCGGGCCGCGGTTATTCTTTATGCGCCGAACTCCTCGGTGAAAGCCGCGGGCAACAGCTCGATTACCGGCAATCTTTTCGCTAAAGACATCACGATTCAAGGGGCTTCGCTCTTTGTCCAAGCCGACGGTTTATCCGGTCAAATCCCCGCTCAAATACAAGACGGCGAGAAACAAAAAGGCGGCGTCAAAACAGCGGCAGCCACAACCACGCCGCAAACCTTTGGGCCTGATCCAAAATTCCAATTAGGCGAAGTCTACGCTTATCCTAATCCCGCCGTAAGCGGGGCCAAGCCTGTCATCCACATAGAAGCTGGTCTAGCTGATTCCGCACGCATCCTGATTTATTCGATAGCCGGGGAGCTGATCAAAGAGGGAAGCTTAAGCGGATTGCCTCAAGTTATTGATGACGGCCAAGGCCCCCAATACGCCTATGAATGGGGCTGGGATGGGCATATTCCATCAGGGACTTATTTCTATCTGATTGAAGCCAAAAAAGGCTCGGAAATACTGAGAGCTAAAGGAAAATTCCATGTGGTCAGGTGAACGTTTTATAACCAAACATGTGTATCCGCCGGAGCAGCCGGCGCGAAAGAGCAAGGTTTGGCTGGTGGCTGCGCTGGTTGCTTTAGCCTGGATTTTGACCATGGCCTTGTCCCTTTTTGCCCAAACAACGCAGAAAACAGGGGCCGAGTTTTTGAATATTCCCGTGGGAGCCCGGCCCGTGGGCATGGGCGGGGCTTACACGGCCTTGGCCAATGACATTTCCTCTTTGCACTGGAACCCGGCAGGACTGGCTTTAATGAACCAGCCTGAGATCGGGGCCATGTATTCTCAATGGCTGTTGGACAGTCAATATAATTTCCTGGGATTTGGGTATCCGGCCAAAACAGGAACGTTTGCAGGTTCGATCAGCGTTTTATCCCAGGGAGAATCCGAAGCCAGGGGACAAAACAGGGAACGAACAGGCTCCATCAAAGCCCAGGATCAATCTTTAGCTTTAGGTTATGGCCGAAGGATCGGGTCAATACAAGCAGGATTAAATACCAAGCTGATTCAAAGCGAGATTGCGGGATATCGGGCTAATACTTTCGCCTTTGATTTGGGATTGATGGTTTTTGCACGTTCCCATTCTCCCATATCCCTGGGCTTAGCTCTGCAGAACGTGGGCCCAGGGATTCGATTTATCGAGCAGCGCGATCCATTGCCGTTAAGTCTTTCCGGAGGATTAAGCTACCGACTGCCGGTGGGCATTGCCTTGGCCTTGGACGTCAAACAACAACTCATCAGCCATAAAACCAATATCAATATCGGCACCGAGTACCAGGCCCTGCCGGTCCTGAGCCTGCGCGGCGGCTATATCGCGGCCCTCGGCCAACAAATTCCGCTGGCCGGCAACGGTGGATTAGATGGAATCTCCGGCGGCGTGGGATTCCGTTTGATGGGGGCTCAGATTGATTATGCTTTCAAGCCATTCGGGCTTTTAGGGGATACGCATAGGGTGAGCCTAGGAGCCCGTTTCTAATATGAACTTCGAAAAGTTAAAAAAATGTTTTGATCTAAAACTTACTGTCTTCGATGTGCTCGACAAAATTAAAAATTTAATCAGCCTGGCTTTCCAATGGATATTTTCTAAACGAAATTTAGATTCCTTTGATTTCTTTATAAAACTGACGGGTTTCGCCGTCGCCATAGTGACTCTTTTGCGATATTTTTACAACAAACCGGAAGTGCAGTTTCGTCTAGAAAAACCCGTTGTTGTAGATGATATGACTCATTTCTACCGAGAAATAAGTAATAAATCAAAAATGGACAAATGCCTACGAAAGCCATTTCCAAAAGATGCTGTATTCCCCGTGAAAAATCAAAGTAACAACATAGTTCGATGGATTCATTTTTTGAATAACCCGACCTTGGAACATAACAAAAGGGTTCCGGAACCCCCGACGTTATATTACATAGATGATCCTGAGCAAGAACAACAATATGAATATTTGGAAGCCAAATATAAGGCGGGTTATGGCCGAGAGCTTAAAAATTTGCTCTTAGAGGAAATTGAAAAAACAAAATTTACAGATGCGGCTTCTTTTGGTGCATGGTTGCAATACAATGGGGTCGACATACACTCAAACCCAGAGCTAGGTTATGCCTTTCCGGGAGATCCGATATATGATTGCATCGAACAACTGTCTGACCGTGAATCAAAAACCAATGCTTATTTGCTCTTGCAAAAAGTCCGGGTTTTCTGGAATCCAGTCACCTTGACCAATTCATCAAAACATGAAAACAAATCGTACTTTCTACAAGTTAAATCTCCTTGGGTTAAAGCGTTGCCAGAACCACTAATCGCAGCGATGGGGGGCAATATTTTGTCTAACACCAAATGGGATATTCGCATGAAATTTACAGAGATGGAAAAGAATTCAGAAAAAACAATCGTAATCCAGTCATGGTATCGACCGCTGATTAAAGAAAACGTAAAAATCGAAGAGACTTTGGGGTCAATTATTTCGTGGAGTCTGCTAAAAATCGTATTCACTTTAACTGTTGTGGTTTCTGTCTTGCATCGTATTTTTCATTCATAAGTGGTGTCCAAAAAGTGTCCACTCCCTAGTAAAAACTGCGGAAAACTGGGGCAATCGGGAGAACGCTCGGAGACGGTTTGTCGTCGGAGGGCGGGCTCAGGCGCACATGGGCAAAAATTTTTTAAAGCCTTCGGAGGGCAACACTCTATCCATTGAGCTATGGGGACAATCATCTGATTTTCAGGAATAAGTCTTCTCATTATAGCGATTGCCCATAACCCAAATGATTTGCGCATTAAAAAAATCCCCGATCGGAGCTGGGTTTGAACCAAGATGCAGGGGCAGTTTAACGTTTTATTCCCGATCGGGAAAAGTATTGAAAAATTTTCGTTTATCATCTAAAATATTACCGATCGGGAATAAAATTCCATATATTGATATTTTTTATTAAATACTCCCGATCGGGAAAAATGAAACAAAACACCAAGGCAATCATTAAAAATCCATCGGATATAGGCGCGCTGGTCCGTCAGGCTAGAGCAGCCGCTGGGCTCACTCAAATCCAAGCAGCCAGGGCATGCGGCGTTGGCATCCGGTTTCTTTCGGATTTGGAAAACGGAAAATCGTCTATCCACTTAGGAAAAACTATTCAGGTCTTAAATGGACTGGGCTTGCGTCTAGTAATGAAGAGAAAGGAAATTAGCGATGAGTGAAACTCTTTTGGTTTATTGGGCAAAAAGCCTGATAGGTTATTTGCGTTATGAAAATAACAAAAATTTTGTATTCCAGTATGCTCCAGAGTGGTTATCCAACCCGGAAGCCTTCCCTCTTTCAATCAGAATGGGTCTAAAGGCAGAACCTTATCCCGATCAGGTTTGCCGGCTATTTTTTGCCAATCTATTGCCCGAAGGCAGCGTGCGCACTTATGTGGCGCAAAAATTAGGCGTCTCCGAATCCAATGATTTCGCGCTGTTAAAAGAATTGGGTAGGGAATGCGCGGGCGCCGTGTCTTTATTTCCGGAGGATGAACCTCCGTCGGGAAACGGCGATTATGTTCCTCTGTCTACGCAAGAACTCAGCGGCATGATCCGAGACATGGAGAAAATCCCTCTTCTTTTTCCTCGACAGGAGATCAGACTGTCTTTGGCAGGCGCTCAGCAAAAACTACCCGTTTATATTGAGGATGAAAAAATTTATCTTCCTGTCAGCGGCGCTCCCAGCTCCCATATTCTCAAGCCCCAAATCGCCGACATTGAGGCAGCGGTAGAAAACGAGGCTTTCTGCATGGCATTAGCTGGAAATTGCGGCCTGCCTGTTCCGAAATCATTCATCTTTACCAAAATTGAGCACTCTGTTTATTTTATTGAACGTTACGATCGCAAAAAAAATGAACAGGGAAAACTGGTGCGGATCCATCAGGAGGACTTCTGCCAAGCGCTTGGTCTTGGCTATTCTCAAAAATATGAATTTGAGGGCGGTCCCAGCCTTGCGAAATGTTTTACCCTTCTATCAGAGAGTGGAACCCAACCCGCAATTGATAAAAATTACACCCTGCTATGGGTATTTTTTAATTATTTGATCGGAAATTGCGATGCTCACGCTAAAAATATTTCTCTGTTAATCACCAAAAAAGACTACCGATTGGCTCCCTTCTACGATCTGCTATCCACCCAAATTTATCCCCGTCTTTCTCGTAACTTAGCCATGAAAATTGGAGGTCAAAACGATCCTAATTATGTGACTAGGAAAAATTGGGAACGGCTGGCTACTGATGCCGGTATGAGTTTTATAGCTATCGCGGCTACAGGCAAAGAAATCGCCGGCAAGCTTCCCGATGTGGCGGCTACCTTAGCCAATGAATTTTACGCTCGCTATGGTAATCAAGAAACTGTCGATAAAATTAACAAAAATATCGCCCTTATGACAGGACGTCTGATTAGTTCTTTAAGTTAAAAGTTGGCGTCCGAAAAGTGTCTATTTTAGGACAAAATCGTGGGGTTACGCGGGCGCACGGGAGAATCGTCTAAGGTGATTTCTCCTTATAAAAAGTAGGGAGAAAGTTTTCCACTATCCATTGAGCTATGGGGACGATCATGCGGTTTTCCATAAAAAGCTCCATCATTATAGCGATTGCCCAATTTTGTGCTAAAGTCAATCGACGCTAAATACAGGGGGTGTTCTCGTGGAGAGAAAATCTTTCCGATTTTTGACGTTTTTGCTTTCCCTCAGCTTGATACCGCATTTTACCCATGGATTTCATGAGGCTGGACTGGGGATCGAAGCCTCTCATTTCACCAACCGGCTTTTGATGACCAACCCTCCGCTTCCCATGCTCTACTATAAAAAAGGGTCTTACCGCATTTCCGTTCAGCCCAATTTCATCACGGGAGATCTTGATGTTTCCGATTCTTTGGCGCAAGATACGGGAGACTTCGAAGGTTTCGGCGGAGCGGCGAGCCTCAGCTACGCTTTCGCAGACCGATGGGGATTGTTCCTTTGGGGACTAGGAAACGCTCTCTCGGGGAATTTCAAACACAATGTCCCTTCTTGCGGGGCCAGGGGAATTTGTACGGTCGACATGAAAAATACAGACGCCTCTCTCGTCGCAGTCAGCGGAGGTCTGGTTTACCAGCTTTTCGGCGGCACCGATTCAGGATTCAGCCTCCCGCTCTTTGCCGGACCGAGTTTTATGCAGGCCAAATTTTCTCAAAACATCCTCAATTCGGACACGACATCAGGGATCCGGGAAGATTTTGATATGGAAGCGTCTCCCACATTCTCCGGTTTCTTCGTCGGAGCCCAGGCAGGTATCGATATCGGGAAGAATTTAAAATTGAATCCTTTCTTCATCCTTGGAAAAACACTGGGGGATGAATGCCGGTCTTTCAACGTCACTACGATCAGGGTTGCAGGGCCGGGAACCAGCAGCGATTTGGACTTAGCCAATGAATCCACTCCCGAGTGCGGGGGGACCACTGGAACTCCTCCGCGTGCCAGAACACGCAGCCGCTTTATGGGATATGATCAATCTTTGAGCGGCGCAGGGCTCAATATCGTCTTTAAGCCCTGGGGGCTTTCAGCCAATATCACCGCTCCCATCCTTAAAAGCGGCCTCGCAAAGGAAAATAGGGATCCAGAGGTGACCACTTTTTCTATCTCCTGGAGTTTCGGCAATTACGTCAAATAGAACCGGGGGTCAAAAACACGGCCGGTAGTTAAAGCCAGAGGTCGGTCTATCGTCTTATTTTCTCGCTGCGGTATACTTCCCAAAATAAAATCGCGGCGGCCGACGCCAAATTCAAAGAATCAAGGCCTCCGGGCCGCTCCTGCGGGAACGTCAACAAGAAATCGCAGGTCTCCGCAACCAAACGCCTCAACCCTTTTTCTTCACTGCCTAAAACCAGGCATAATTTTTTCGGCCAGCCGCCCAAGGCCTCCGGGCCCTTGCCCCCTTGGGAGGCGGCGCCCACAATCCAAAAGCCGGCGTCCTTCAAGGATTGAAGCGCGCGGGATAAGTTGACCACGTTGCAAAATTCCAAATGTTCGGCCGCGCCTTGAGCCACACGCCATGTCGCGGGATGGATAAGAGGAGCAGCCCTGTCCTCGGGCGCAAGAATGGCGGCGACGCCGAAACAAGCCGCGGACCTCGCAATAGCGCCGATATTCTGATGATCCGTAACGCCGTCAAGCGCGACCAGGAAAGCCCTCTCTTGGCCGGAAATTTTCCCGATCAAATCATCGAGGCTTAAAGGCCGGGGCTCCTTGGCCAGAAGCAAAACCATCCCTTGATGGCTCGTCCAGCCGGGCGCCCAACGCGTTAACTCTTCTGCGGACGCGGTTTTGACGCCGACGCCGCGTTGTTTGGCCAAATGAAAGATTTCCTCGACGTCGCTGTCGCGGTTTTCGGTCTGCCGACCTTCAACCGTTTCCTCATCCGCCCGCCGAGCGGGCGCCCGGACTCGGTCGCGGCTTTCCGCGATGAGAAGATTTTTAAACGCATGAGCGCGTTTGGAGCGCAAAGCCTCGGCCACCGCGCGTTTACCGCAGATGGGAAACATTAATTTTTGTTCTTCAGCCGGGGCCCATAGGGCGTATCCTCGGCCAACAGCCCGAATTCCTCAAGAAGCCGCCGCCGGATGGCGTCCGCCTCTTGAAATTTTTTGCCGGTTCGATGACGCTCTCTCTCATGAAGAAGCGCCAGGGCTCCTTTAGGATGTTCCCGGGGAAGAGCGGGGAACTCGATGCCCAAAAGCGAACGGGCGCAGGCCGAGGCTTCGTGAAGCGACTGTTGCGCCGCTTCTGCCGACAGGGCTCTCTTTTTAAACGCGTCAAAAACCCGTCCAGCCCATTCCTGAAGAAGGGCCAAAGCCGAAGGGCTGTGAAAATCACGGGTTAGGCAAGCCAGCATTTTCTCCTTCAAAATCGATTTGGCCTCGGCGGCGGAAATTTTACCCGTCCCGCCGATGAATAAAAGAAGTTCCGCGGCTTCGTCAAGCCTGGATAAAGCCGCCGCTGCTTCTTGAAGAGCCGCGTCTGAAAAATCCAGCGGACGCCGGTAGTGCTCGGTCAACAAATAATAACGCACCACGCGCGGCGGAAAGCTTTTATAAATGTCCTTTAAGCTGAAAAAATTTCCCAAGGATTTGGACATTTTTTCCTTGTTCACCGTAACGAAGCCGTTGTGCATGAAGTACCGCGCGAACGGAGTGTCTTGGGCCGCTTCGCTTTGCGCGATTTCATTTTCATGATGCGGAAAAATCAGGTCCTGGCCGCCGCCGTGCAGATCGAAGGGCTGGCCCAGATATTTTGAGGACATAGCCGAGCACTCGATATGCCAGCCCGGACGCCCCCGCCCCCAGGGAGATTCCCATGAAGCTCCCTCCTCGGCCGACGCCTTCCATAGCGCAAAATCCAACGGGTCTTTTTTATGCGGGGACACCTCGACCCGGGCGCCGGATAACAGCTCCTCGGTATTGCGTTTGGACAATTTCCCGTAGCCGGCGAAACGCGCCACCGCAAAATAAACGTCGCCGTTTTCCGCCGGATAAGCAAATCCTTTTTTAACCAGGCGATCGGTCAAATCAACGATTTCGCGGATATGCTGGGTGACGCGCGGGTAATGATGCGCCCGCAGCACATTGAGCGGATCGATCGCCTCGAAATACTCCTCCATGAAATTCGTCGCCAAAGCGAACGGGGACATCTTTTTTTCTTTGGCCCGTGCGATGATTTTATCGTCGATATCCGTGAAGTTTTGGACATGCGTGAGCTTGTACCCGGCGGCTTCAAATGTCCGGCGGACTAAATCAAACGTGACATAGCAGCGGGCATGGCCCAAATGCGTTGAATCATAAGGCGTCAAACCGCAGACATAAAGCCCGACCCGGGCAGGATCGATGGGCTCAAATTTTTCCAGGCGCCCGGAAAGAGTGTTGGTCAAATGGACGTCCGCCACGGACGGAGCGCTTTGTTTTGAAATTTTTGGCGGCATCGGCTTATTTAAGCAGGCAATTGGCCCAACAAGCAATGGAGCCTTCGGCCAACGCAGGCATGGCTTCGAAGGTTTTGAATGTGAGCCCGGCCGCATCCAAGGGCAAGCCTAAGGATTGGGCCAGCGCCCGGCGCAGGCGTTCGCGATAAGGTCCCAACTTAGGCCGCTCCGCCACGATCACGGCAGACACGCTCAAAAGTTTTTTGCGACTTTTTTTCATACGGCCTAAATAAAAATCCAAAATGCGCCGGGAATTCATAGCGCGCGTGGCGGAACTGCCGGGCGGAAAAAACTCCCCGATATCGCCCAAGCCCAAAGCCGACGCCAGGGCGTCGGCCAGCGCATGAAACAACAAATCCCCGTCCGAATGAGCCGCGACTTTGTAAGGGGCCGGGATTTTTATTCCGCCTAACAACAAATAACCGCGCGCAGCGGTTTTGATGCGATGAAGATCAAACCCCAGACCGATGCGCATGAGAAGATCGCAGCAACCCTTCCAGCATGGCGGTGTCCACCGGATAGGTCACTTTGATATTGCCGAAATACCCTTCGAAAGGAAGCACGCGTAAACCCGCGAGCTCCAAAATCTGGGCTTCATCCAAAAAATTCGTTCGGGGCGAACAAACGGCCAGGGCCCGGGTAAAATCCTTCAGGCGCACAAGTTGAGGCGTTTGCGAGGCCCTCAAATATTCGCGCCGGTCGAGCGTGCTCATTTTTCCGTTGACTGATTTGACCGTTTCCCTGACGGGGACAAGGGGCGCCACGCCGGAGGCGGACGGATTCTTACCTAAGGACGCCAGCATTCTAGGGATCCAAACGGACGGCCATAGGGGCCGGGCCGCGTCATGGACAAAAACAAAATCAGCCCAAACCGAAGGGTTTTGCCTGATGGCTTTAAGGCAATTTTTAAGCGACTCAAAACGCGTGGACCCGCCGCGCACAACGACAGGCTGCCAAGAGAACCTCCCGGGCACGGCGCCCGCGCGCTCGAGACGGCGCCACGTCCACCCGGAAGGCAAGGCCACGACAACGCCCGCTACCGAACGCGCCTGCTCGCTGATTCTTTTTAAAGACCAATAAATGAGGGGACGGCCCGCCAGCTTGACCATCGGCTTGTACGCTCCGTAGCGCTGTCCGGAGCCGGCGGCCAGAAGAATAAAAAGGGCGCGGTTACTCACGATGGTTTTTTAAGCGGGAAAAAACCATTTTCCCGGCCGATGTTTGAAGAATCGAGGTTACAAAAACTTCGACGCGTTTGCCGATCATGGCTTTAGCCGCTTCCACGACCACCATGGTGCCGTCGTCTAAATAACCGACGCCCTGCTCTTTCTCACGGCCTTCTTTCAAGAGATAAACATGAAGCGCTTCGCCCGGCAAGACCACCGGCTTTAAGGCCTGGGCCAAATCATTGATGTTCAACACCTCGATGCCCTGAATATTGGAAACCTTGTAGAGGTTGTAATCCGTGGTGATGAGCCTGGCCTTCAAATCTCTGGCCAAGCGCACAAGTTTTTGATCCACTTCCTTGATATCGGCGTAATCCGTATCCACGATGCGCATGGGCAGATATCCGTCTTCCTGAATTTTTGACAGCATATCCAGCCCGCGCCGCCCGCGCGTTCTTTTCTGGCCGTCCTGATCATCGGAAAGCCGTTGAAGCTCATCCAACACGAAACGCGTCACCAGCAACGTTCCATTGGCGATGAACTTGGTCTTTAAAATATCGGTGATGCGCCCATCGATCAACGCCGACGTATCCAAAAGAAAAAGATTCTCGCCGCGCTGCTTGGACCAGGCGGAGAGAAGCTTTTGATCCACGGTGTCGATTTCCGCATATTTCTGAACGATGAGAACCAACCCCAAATAAGCCAATAAGATTTTCACCAGAAGCGAAAAGTCCGACCAAAATCCGACCACGGCCTGCTGGCCCAATTGCCCGACCACGAAATCCAACAAACCTCCGGCGATAATGCCCAGCACCGCGCCCAAAAGACCCAAAACGATCTGCACCAACGGCACCCGGGCCAGCGAATATTCGATACCTACCACGAGCAAACTGATGGCCAAGCCCAATAAAGCGCCCTGCCAATGAGGCATGAATTGAAAATAACCGATCGATGGGCCCAAAACGATCACCAGAACGCGGAACGTCCAGATAAGAATCATGAAACCGATCCTCCTTGTTTGAAGCTTGAGAGGAAGTCCCGGGCGCGATAAAAACCGGGGCGCGCGTGGATGATTTTCGTAAAGCCCAGAGCCTGCGCTTGCTTAATCCTCAAGGCTAAATCCTTGGGGGCCAGAACATCGCCGGAGAGGGAAACCTCTCCCAAAAACGCCGCATCCGTGGGCAAACCGAAGTCCAACACCAGCGAACCCAAAGCCATCAACAGCGCGAGATCGATGCCCGGATCGCGAACCCGGACTCCTCCGACAAGCGAAAGAAAAACATCGCAGAACTCGAGCGTCACGTTCAACGAGCGCTCCAGCACCGCGATCAAAATCTGCAGACGATTGCCGTCAATGCCCAAAGCCGCCCGTTTGCCCGGAGCGAGCTTTTTTTTGCCGATCAATGCTTCGGCCTGGATCAAAAATGCCTGCCCGCCGTCTAAGGCGAACGAACTGGCCAATCCCGTGCGTTTATTTTCCGCAGCCAAGCGGGCCCTCCAATCCGCTGAAATAAAACTGGCCGAAGGATCGGCCACTTCCTTAAACCCGCCGCCGCTCATTTCAAAAACAGCCAACGCGTTGGTGGGCCCGAAACGGTTTTTCAAAACCCTCAGAAAACGTATTTCTTCGGCGCGCGGCTTTTCCAAACTGAGCACGACGTCCACCATATGCTCCAAATGTTTGGGGCCGGCCAGCGTCCCCTCTTTGGTGACATGGCCCAGCAAAATCACGGTAATGTTTTTCTTCTTGGCCAAAAAAAGAAGCCGGCCGGTCACCAAACGGATCATGGCCGGGCTGCCCGCAGGATAAGGGCCTTCCTCGGCGTTGACGGTTTGGACGGAATCAACGATCAGGCAATCCGGGGCCGTCTCCTCGGTTTTCCAAAGAATCTCCTCCAAGGTCAACGAAGATCCCAAGAGAAGGTTTTCCGAACGCGGCAGGCCCAAACGCACCAGGCGCTCGGCGATTTGGCCCGTCTCCTCTTCTCCGCTGACCATGAGCACGCGCGCCCCGTCCGCGATCAGACGGCCGGCGACTTGAGCCACCAGCGTCGACTTGCCCACGCCCGGAGCTCCCCCCATCAGGGCCATGGAACCCTGAAGAAAACCGCCGCCCAACGCTTGATCGAGCAGCGGGTAACCGCTCGCCCACCGGCGCAAATTAACCGCTGAGGCAATTTCCTCAGAAAAAGGCTTCAGGTCAAGCGCAACACCGGAGCGCTTGCGTTCGATGATGCGGCGCTCGCGGGTTTGAGCCGGGGTGAAACTCATCTCCTCTAACGCGCCCCAAGCCGAACACGCGGGGCACTGGCCCAGCCACTGAGCCGCTTCCCGGCCGCATTCCCGGCAACGAAACAAAGTTTTCGTTTTCACGATCGTTAACTGTCAAATGAGCCGAGGAATGATTTAGCGGGTCGCGGTAATGAGTCCGATGAGATAAGCCAAATCTTTATCCTCGAGCGTCACGCTCAAGCCTCCATGAAAATGTTTGGTTTGATTCATATCTTCGCCCCGGCCAACCAACGACAGCCAGGGAAAAATCTGCGCGGCCAAGCCGATATTGTAATTAACCCCTTTCAACTCGCGATTGTTGAACGTGGTATCGCGGCCGAAACTAAAAGCCTCGGCCTCCACTCTGATGCGATCGGCATAAGGAATATAGGCGAAGGGGCGCGCGCGCGCCCCGAAACCGCCCTCCGATCGGATGACGCCCGCGTAAAGATCGAGCCAAGGAAAGAATTCCTTGCCCATGCCCACGCTGAACGTGTTTTTCTTTTCGAAATCTTTAGGTTTTAGAGGCGCCTTTTTATCCCCTACGTTGGAGGCGCCCAAGAAATAATATTTGGTCGGCCGGGGCGAAAGTTTGATGCCAAAATCGCTGCGGCCTTGGGCGGCCTCGGCGTCATAGCGGAAACGATAATCCCAAAAAGCCCGGATGCGGGTAAAACGCCCGAACATTTCAGCCGCGCCCGCGCTGGCTTCTTTAAGACTTGCAACCGAGGCCTTGACCTCGTCGCCGGTTTTGGCGTCCGTCAGCAAAGCGCCCACGGCGCCCTCCCCTTTTTCGACTTTGGCCAAAATGCGGTCGGCTTTATCCAAAATTTCGTTTAACGAAAAGGTTATTTGGCGCAAATTCAACAGCGCGGCCGAGATATCGTGCTTCCGGTCCTCCAAAATTTCTCTGACGGATAAAGTGGCTGAATTTAAATTGGCCATGGTGGCGTTTAGATTGCGGCCCAGATCGTCTTTCGGGCCGCGCACGGATTCGGTCAGGCCTTTGACGGATTCCAAGGCCTGGGAAACGGACTCCTCCAAACCTAATACGGTCAAGCCCGTGATCATATCCCCTTCCTCGACAACGCCGGCTGAAGGGCTGCCGTCCGCGATATCAAGATACCGGGTGCCGATAATGCCGGTTGAAGCCACGCGCGGCTTGCAGTCTTTATAAATAACCACGCCCCTTCTAATCGAGAGCTCGGCCCGGGCCTTGCCTTCATCGAGGATGATGCGCCGCACTTTGCCCACCTGAACGCCGGCCATTTTGACCGGGGATTTTTCCGCCATGCCGGCCACGTCGTCGAAATACACGTACATCCTATAGGTCCGCTCAAAAGATACGTCTTCGAGTTTAAGGATGCCGAAGCCAAAAATTAACGTCGCCATCAAGACAAAAACGCCGACTTTCAATTTCTTGCTGTTTTCATTCATAGGTTTAGTCCCATTCCCTTAATTTAACCTTAATCGGACCATGGCTGGAACCGGTGACGAACTGTTTAACAAAAGGATTATCGGTGCTCTTGATTTCGGCCGGGGTGCCGACCTCGATAATTTTACCCTCATAAATCATCGCCAGGCGGTTGGAAATCTTATATGCGGAAACCATGTCATGCGTGACCACGATGGAAGTAACTTCCAGTTTTTTCTGCATATCGATAATGAGCTCGTTGATCATGTCGGCGGTGATGGGGTCTAAACCCGTGGTCGGCTCATCATAAACGATATATTTTGGGTCATGGGCGATGGCCCGGGCCAAGCCCACGCGCTTTTTCATGCCGCCGGAAAGCTCGGCCGGGCGCATATGCTCCACGTCGGGAAGGCCGACCAGGTGAAGCCGCTCGCGCACGATTTTGCGGATTTGGCTCTCCGGCAAATTCTTTTTAAGATTCCTTAAACCAAAACCCACGTTTTCTCCCACGGTCATGGAGTCAAACAGCGCCGCGCCCTGAAATAAAAAACCGAATTTATTCTGAATCTTAAAAATCTCCTCCTCATCATCCAACGCCGCGATATCCACGCCGTCGATGATGACTTGGCCCCGGTCCGGCTTCAACAAGCCGACCATGTGTTTCAAGGTCACGCTTTTGCCGGTGCCGGAGCCGCCGATAATGGTCATGGTTTCTCCTTCGGGGATATCCAAATCCACGCCCTGAAGAACCTTCCGGGGGCCGAAACTTTTCCACACGTCGCGCAATTGGATCATCCGTTTAACCGATCCCGAAAGCGACCAGAATAGCCGATAAAAAATAATCCGAGATCAAAATCGCCACCATGGAAAAGACCACCGCGCGCGTGGTGGCGCGGCCCACGCCTTCCGCGCCGCCGGAGGTTCTGAAACCCACGTAACAGGCGGTGGTGGCCACGATGGCCGCGAAAAAGAAGGTTTTCAAAACGCCGTGAACCACCACGTCCATCTCAATATTGGTGACGATGTCCTCCCAATAGGTGACGCCCGGAATCCCGAGCTTGGTGGTCGCGATCAAATACCCGCCCGCAATGCCCAAAAAATCGGCGTAAATGGTCAGCAAGGGCAGCATCAAAAAAGCGCCCAAAAATCTGGGCACGCCTAAATAACGGATCGGGTTGGTGCCCAGGGTATACAAAGCGTCGATTTGCTCGGTCACTTTCATCGTGCCGAGTTCCGCGGCGATGGCGGCGCCGATGCGCCCCGAAACAACGATCGCGGTGAATACCGGGCCCAATTCCTTGAGCATCGAGAAGCTCACGACAGTGCCCACGTACATGGGCTCGTTGAAAACATTTTTGAAGGAATACCCGGTTTGGAGAGCCAAAACCATGCCCACGAACAAACTTGTAATGCCCACCACAGGCAAGGAATCCACGCCGATCCTGGAGGCCTGAGCTAAAAACAGGTCGATATCGACCCGGTATTTGACCATCGAGCGCAATAAATCGCCCACCAATAAAGTGGCGTCGCCCGTCGTGGTCACGACTTGAAGCCAGCGATTTTTTAAATAGTTTGTCATCGGTAAATTTTTGCCAGCCTGAGCGCGCCTAAGCCGCAACAAAATTGATACACGCTCATTTTGGCCCATCCGGCCCAATCATTGGGCGTCACGGTTTGAGTTTCCGAGCGGCCGATCACGACAACGTCATCGCCCACATGAACATCGGCGATATCGGTGACGTCAACAATGGTCATATCCATGGTGATCAAACCCGCAATCGGCGCCTTGCGTCCGCGGATGAGGACATGCGCCCTGGGCCAAGCGCCGATGGGCAAACCGTCCCCGTAGCCGACCGGCAACGTGGCCAGCACCGAATCCCGCCGCGTGACGAACCTGCCTTCATAGCTGACCGGACGTCCTGCCGGAACTTTCTTCAAAAAAACGACGCAGGTTTTCAGCGCGGCGATCGGCTCAAAGCCGGGAGCGCCTCCGTACAACGCCAGACCGGAGCGAACCAGATCGAACTGGGACTCCGGATAGCGCGTTATGGCCGCGGAATTGGCCGCATGCACGCAGGGAACCTTGATTCCCGCGGTCTCAAGAAGCCGGCGTCCGCGTTCGAACTCGGCCAATTGCCGGCGCGTCGCCTCTTCGTCTTTGGCGCTTGCAAAATGCGTATACACGCCCTCCAGCGTCACGCTGGCCGAGTTCGACAGCAAGCGCGCGATTTGCACACATGTCTCCGGCCTGGCGCCGATGCGTTCCATGCCTGTTTCCATTTTGATGTGAACGTTCACGCGAGAATTCCGGACGCCGGTCACGCGAATAAGCTCCTGGGCCGCTTCAAGGCTCGACAAGGTCGGCGTCAAGCCGTGCTCCAGGGCCGCCTCCAAGGATTCGCCGAAAGGATAAACGCTGCCTAAAATTAAAATACGGCTTTGGGCTCCGGCCGCGCGCAACGCAATGCCTTCCTCGACCGAACTCACGCCCAGCCAGCGCACGCCGAGTTTTTCAAGCGGCCCGGCCAGGGCGCCGGCGCCGTGCCCATAAGCATTGGCTTTGACCACGGCCATGATCTGCGTAGAGGAAGAAACGAGGTAGCTTTTAAGCTTTAAAAAATTCTGTTCCAAAAGCCCCAGGGCGATTTCAAGGCGCGTGGGGCGATAAAAATCCTGGCGGACGTTAACAGAGGTCACCCGATCGCCTCGTCAAGCGTCTGCGCTTCCTCCATCACCGAGACCGCTCCGTCGGAAACCGGCTCCACGAAGCGCGTGCAGTAATCGAGAAACACCAAGGGGATGGTGCCCAGGGGGCCGTTTCTTTGTTTGCCGATAATAAGCTCAACTGCGCGGCGCTCTTCATCGGTAGGATTATCTTTCTTAAGTCCGGGGCGATAAATCATCAACACCACATCAGCGTCCTGCTCCAGCGATCCCGATTCCCTTAAATCCGAAAGCTGGGGTCGCCCGCTGCGATCTCTCTCTTCAGGCCGGCGGGAAAACTGGGACAAAGCCACCAGAGGAACGTTCAAATCCTTGGATAACGCCTTGAGGCTGCGGGAGATTTCGGAGACTTCCTGCTGCCGGTTTTCAAACCGCGAATCGCCGTGGCGCAGCAATTGAAGGTAATCGACAATGACCAATGACAGCTCTTTTTTCTGCGTGTTCAGCTCATGGGCCAAACGCCGAGCGCGCGAACGCACTTCAAGGCAGGATAGCCCCGCGGTGTCGTCGATATAAATGTCGGACTCCAAAACGCGGCTGGCCGCTTCGGTCAAATACCCGAAACGTTCCCGGTCTAAATAGCCTTTTCGCAAACGATGAGAATCGATCCTGGCTTCGGCGCAAAGCATTCTGAGCAAGATGGCCTCTTTGCTCATTTCCAAGGAAAAAATGGCTACGGCTTTCTTCTGGGTTAAGCCGGCATGACAGGCTATATTCATGGCTAAAGCGGTTTTACCTTGGCCCGGGCGCGCGCCCACGATGATGAATTCGCCTTTCTGCAGGCCCGCCGTGTATTCGTCGAGCTTAGCGAACCCCGACGACAAACCGATGACGCGATCCGTGCCGCGCGCTTTCTCCAAATTTTCCATCAAGGGATGGACGAATTCGCTCATTTTGACCATGCCGCTCGTCGAGCGCTCCTGCGACAACCGGAAAATCAGCGATTCCGCGCGATCCAGCAATTCCGAAACGCCCGAGGTCGGCCGCAGGCTGTCCGCTTTGGAATCCTCGCGATAAACGTCTTCACAAATCTTAATGCCCGCGCGCAAAAGCTCGCGTTTGACCGCCTTCTCGCGGACGATGCGGGCGTAATCGTGGATATGAGCCGCCGAGCCCACTTTCTCCATCAGGTCGGTTAGGTACGCTTCGCCGCCGGCCCCCTGATAAAGAGAATCGCCTTGAAGCTCGTTATTGATGGTGATGATGTCGATGGGGCGGCCGGCTCCGTAAAGCCTGGTCAGGGCGCGAAAAATCCTGCGGTTGACTTCTTCGAAAAAATCCTTGTCTTCAAGAACGCCGTCGAGTTTGGAAATTCCGTCGGGATCAAGGAGCAGGGCGCCCAGGCAGGCTTTTTCCGCCTCAGGCGAACGCGGGGCTCCGCTTTTGGCGCCGGGAAGCGTGGGAACCATCGATTCCGGCATTAAGAACCAACCCCCGCGCCTGTCATCAAGATCATTATTTTATCGCACTCCCCCAAAACGACGAAATCATAATCGAACCGGCGTACGGGCTGTCGGCGGGTTTACGGGGCTGCGGGTTCGCTCTTCGCGATGGTGACGCGAATGTCCGCAACAACTTCAGAGTGAAGCCGCAAGGGAACGGAAAACGTGCCGAGCGCTTTCAGCGGCGAAGGGAGCTCCAATTTGGCCTCCCGGTTGACGACGACGCCTTTGACGCGCAATGCTTTTAAGATTTGCCCCTTGCTCACCGAGCCGTAAAGCTCGTTTTTATCGTCCACCAAGACCGAAAAGGCCAATTCGACTTTTTCAACTTTGGCTTTGAATTCCTGAGCCGCTTTAATCTCTTCCCCCGATTTTTTCGCCCGCACGCTTCGGCGCGCCTCATTGGCGCGTTCGGCTCCGGGTGAATGAGGGGCGGCCAGACGCCGGGGAATTAAAAAATTGCGGGCAAAACCGTCGGCGACTTCCTTAGTATCGCCGGCGCGGCCCAGTTTGGGGACATCTTTTTCAAGAATAATTTTCATGATCAATAATAAAACGCTTTAGACGGCAAAAGGCATGAGCGCGATCAGCCGGGCCCTCTTAACGGCCGTACGAACTTTGCGCTGATGCCAGGCGCAAGTGCCGGTGGTGCGCCCGGAAAGAATTTTTCCCCGTTCGGTCGTGAAACTCCTCAAAAAAACAATGTCTTTATAATCGAGAGTATCTTTACGCTCGACGCAGAAACGGCAGGCCTTGCGCGGCCGCGCGTCGCGGCCGCCGGAAAATCTTCCGCGACGAAACGGCCCAGGACCTCCCGGACGCGGCCCGCCGGGCCCGCGAAAACCCGAGGACGGACCCCGGATCGGAGGCTTAGGCCCCTCGGCGCCGACGGCTGTTCCTGTTGTTGCTGTCGGACTCGTCTCTTCTGCCATAAATCTAGAGCGCCACTTCCTCTAGGTCGCTTGTCGCATCGGCGTCGGCGGCGCCGTAAGTCGCGGGCACGGATTCGGAGTCAGCCGCGGCGTCGGCGGCCGTCTCTGCGGCCGCTGCTTGGCCGGCTGCAGCCGAAGGAGCGGTCTCCAGAAATTGGACGCGTCGCGCCTCGACTTCCAGCGAACTTCGCTTGGTTCCGTCTTTGGCTTCCCACTGGCGGAACCGCAAACGCCCCTCGACAAGAACGGGAGAACCCTTTCTCAATCGGTCTTTGACCCGTTGAGCGGCATCGCCCCAAACATTAATATCGACAAAAGCTGTTTCATCCTGCCACTCATTGCTGGTTTTATTGAAAAACCGGCGATTGACGGCAATGCTGATGCGTCCGACCGGACGGCCGGACGGAATAAAACGCAATTCCGGGTCCCTGGTCAAACGCCCGGACAATACGACAAGATTAATTTCCGGCAACCTGATTCCCGATGTCATGCGACCTCCTTATTTCTCACGGCAGGCAAGTCAATTGCCTCAGAATATTCGGATGAAGCCGCAGCTGACGCTGCCACTCCCCCAATTCTTGGGAAGGGAGCTCGAGATGCAGGCAAACGTAATTTCCCTCGGCCTTTTTGCGAACCGGGTAAGCCAATCGGCGCCGGCCCATTCTGTCTTCTTTGACGATTTTGCCGTGGCGCTCCGCGGCGATTTTTCCGAGCTGATTCATCAGCTTGGTCAACTCGTCGTCGCTTAAAACAGGATCGACTAAAACAAGCGTTTCGTACGTCGTCATACCGGTCGATTATACCTCAAATTCAAACGTCCGTTACCGCGCCTTTTTGGCGATCTCAACCGGCGCGCCGGGCGCTATTTGATACCGGCGCCCGAAATGGCCCTGATTAACGGCCAGGCAAAGATACCCGCGGCTCGAAATCACCGCCAAGGGGCGCCCGACGCCGACGTCGCTGAAGGTAGTTAAATAAGGAAGATCGAATTTCTTGTCCCCGATCTTAACCAACAGATCTTCGCCTTTTTGCATCATGGCCTCGGCCAGCAAGGCCGCCGGGATATTCGTGATGATATTGCCGTAAGGCTCCTCGATAAATTCCACCTGGCCCTTGAGGCGGCCGCTGTCCTTCGCCGCAGGTTGATAGGGCAGACGGATCAACTCGGCCGCGACCGGACCTAAAGCCGCCAGCGGTTCCCCCCGCGCCAAGTGCGCGGACACCGGAGAAAAAATATCCCGCCCATGGAATGTGGATGAAATCGAAGCTCCCTGAATATAGTAGGCGGGATTCTCCAGCGCGCGCGCCTCCTGCAAACCCTCCTCCATCAAAACCCTGGTGAAGAGCCCATTGTCCGGGCCGACATAAAAACGCCCTTTCTTGGTGCGCAAGGCCACGGCCCGGCGCCGGCTGCCCACACCCGGATCAATGACCGCCGTGAAAACGGTCCCGGGCGGGAAATAGCCGGCGGAGGAAGCGATCAACCGGCCGGCGCCTTCGATATCGTAAGGCGTCACGTCATGCGTCAAGTCGACGATGCGCAGGCGGGGTTCAACGGCAAACATCACCGCCTTGCACACGGCCACGGAATCATCCTTAAGGCCGAAATCGGAAATAAAAACAACGGTAGGAACCGGCGGCGGTTTGAGCGCGGACAAACGTTCTCCGGCTTGGCAGCCGGCCAGCAAAGCCGCCGCCAACATAAAAGCGATATGTCTCACAGTAGAGATAGCAAGCGAGCCCTCCGAATATCTATAATAGTATTCAATGTTACCTACTTTTCGACCGAATGTCAGGAAACGCAAAAAGAGAATCGGTTTTCGCGCGCGCATGAAAACAAAAGGCGGCCGCCGCGTATTAAGCCGGCGCCGGGCCAAAGGACGCCGCCGCATAACCCTCGCCTGAAACGGGCGGGCCGCCCGGATTGATTGTCATTCCATCGGGCGCAAGGTTAACAACGACGACCGCATCGGCTCAATGAGAGCGGCCTCGTGAAACTAGGCACGAAGCGTAAAATCGGGATTTTGCTTGATCGCGGCCTGAAATGGGGGCATGGGCCGCTACGGTTTTTCGCCCAGCCTCGCGCGGAGGGACGGCCGGCCATGGGGATACTGATCTCCCGCAAGGCCTATCGCAAAGCCGTGGACCGAAACCGCTTGCGCAGGCTGTTTCGCGAAGCCTGGCGGCAAGCGCCCAAGGGCAAGCCCTGGGATATTTTGATCAGCGTTCAGAAAGGAATCGATTTAAAACGGACGAAACTTAAAGAGGCACAGGAATGGTTGATATCAGGACTCAAAAAACGCCGCCTATTGGATTAATGGGTTTGCTCGGCCTCATGGCCCAAGCCCTGGTCATGGCCTATCAGATGTTAGGCCGGGGGCTTTTGCCTGCGGCCTGCCGGTACCCGCTTAGCTGCTCGGATTACATGTTGCGGGCGATTCAAGAGCATGGGCCGGTCCACGGGATACGTTTAGGCCTCAAACGTTTGTCCGCCTGCCATCCGTTTTCAAAATCTTATGGAACCTGAAGGACTTCCGAAAAAAAACATCATCCTGGCCGCGGCCCTGGCCTTTGGTTTTTATTTCCTATGGTCCGCGCTGGTGCCCAAATTCTTCCCGGCTCAGGCGCGCCCAAGCCAGGCGCCTCAAGCCGCTCAAACCCCGGCCGCGGCTCAAACGCAGGCAACCCCCCGCATCGACAATATCAGCTTTGTAGCCTGGGGCGAGGCTGGAAAAATCAATTTAGCGCATGGAGCGGCGATTGCTGAATTGCGTCTGCCCAAAATCGGAGAAACCGCCGGGGAAACGGTGCTCGCGCCAGGCAGCGCTTTTTTGGAAACAAGCGTGCCTGCGGCGCCTGATTCATCCTGGACATTGCAACCTGATCCGGAAACCCTTCGGCTTGAATTGCCCGTGCCCGGCGGCCTGCTTATTAAGGAGTACGAATTCACCACCGGGCAGCCCGGCTTCGGGATGATGCGGCTTCGCTTCCAAGGCGACAAAAAAACCGCGGTTCAAGTGAACGTCGGCTTAAGCGCGGGCTTTGAGCATGCACGGAATCAACAACAGCAACTGTTCGCCGGTTACCTGGGGAAAAAATCGCTGGTGGTGAACTACCCCAAGAAAAAAGAGCGCACCGTGGCCGCGGCTCTCGAAGGAGAGCTGCCATTGGACGCCCTGGGTTTGGCTGGGCGCTATCATTTGGCCTTGATCCGTAAGCTGGGAACATGGGGCCGGACGGTTTCGGCCGTTGTCGACAAACCCAACGGCCATTGGCAAACGGTCCTAACGCTGGCCGGCGGCCAGACGGTTGAAATCCCCTTTTATGTCGGTGTTAAAACCGAACACGCCATGAGCGCTCTCGATCTTAAAAACATGCTTTACGGCGGGCTGCTGGGCCCTCTTAAAAAAATCATCCGCGAAACGTTGGCCGTTTTCTACAGAATCACCGGCAATTACGGCTTTGCGATCATTCTCCTGACCATCGCCTTTCAAGTTTTGCTGCTGCCCTTTACCGTCAAAAATTTAAAATTTTCCAGCAAAATGAAGGAACTCGCGCCGAAAATCCAACAGCTTCAGCAAAAATTTAAAAACGACCCCCAAAAAATGAACGCGGAGACGATGCAGCTTTACCGCTCGCACGGCACCAACCCCTTGGGCGGATGCTTGGTCATGCTGCTGCAAATGCCTATTTTTATCGCGCTTTACGGAGCGTTGAACGACAGCTACGAGCTTTACGGCGCTGATTTCATTCTGTGGATCAAAAATCTGGCGGCTCATGATCCGACCTACATCCTGCCGATTTTAATGGGCTTGGCGATGTTCGTTCAATCAAAACGCACCCAAGCCGTTTCCACGGATCCGTCCCAAAAAATCTTTCTCTACGTGATGCCGGTGATGTTCACCTTTATGTTCCTGCGTTTTCCCTCCGGCCTGGTTCTTTATTGGCTGACCAGCAACGTGATCAGCCTGGGCTTGACGGTAGCCCTGCCGAAAATTTTGGACAAAATTTCTTGAATGACAATTTGAAACCATTATCGGGGGAGGTTCAATCCGTGGATGAACAAATTCAGATAAAAACGATGAATGAAGAAACGCTGAAAAAAATCGAGGACGTCACCCGGCGGCTCTTCGACGCCATGAGCGCTGTAGTCACGGAATTAAACGTCGAATGGCAGGATTCGCAGGAGCGCATCTACGTCAATATCGAAGCCGGGCAAGACAACGGGTTTTTGATCGGCAAAGAAGGCCGCATGCTCGAAGCCCTAAAGGAAATCATCGAGGCGGTGGCCAGCCGGGCCACTGGACAACGCGTCGATATTTATCTCGACATCGGAAAATACTGGACCAAAATCGAGGTCAAAGCGCTGGAAGCCGCCAAGCGCGCCGCGGATGACGCCATGCGCACGGGCCGGCCGGTCAGGCTCGAACCCATGCACCCGATGCTGCGGCGCTTCCTGCACAAGGCCATGCAAAACGACCCCCAAGTCGAAACCGTTTCCGAAGGCGAAGGCACCTGGAAAAGAATCATCATCCAAAAGAAAGGCGGCGGATACCGCCGGTAACGGGCCTGGAAACCATCGCCGCCATCGCCACCCCGCCGGGCGTCGGCGCCCTGGGGATCGTGCGTTTAAGCGGCCCCGATGCCTTTGCCGTCGCCGGACGGTTTTTTCAAAGCAATCCCGGGATTGAAGACGCCCAGCCCCGCCAAGCCCTGTTCGGCAAAATTCAAGATGCGCAAGACGCGCCGTCGCTCATTGATTGGGTGATCGCCGTCAAATACGCGGCGCCCAAAAGCTACACCGGCGAACATATGGTGGAAATCATCAGCCATGGTTCGCCGATCATTTTGAAAAAAATTCTGGCCCTGTCCCTGGCGCACGGCGCGCGCGAGGCCCTGCCCGGGGAATTCACCCAGCAAGCGTTTATCAACGGCAAAATCGATTTGGTCCAGGCTGAAGCGGTGTGCCAATTGATCCGCGCCTCCTCGGAACGCGCCAGCCGCCTGCACGCGCAGATCGTCTCCGGGGTCTTGAGCGCGCGCATCCGCTCCCTGGCCGACGCCCTGGCCTCGGCGTTAGCCGTCGTCGAGGCATTGATCGATCATCCGGAAGAAACGGATATTGCGGCCGGCGTCAATCCGCAACGATTGGCCGCGGACGTGGAAAAAGCCAAATGCGCAATGAACGGGCTCATCAACGGTTTTCTCGGCGCCCGAAAAATCAAGGAAGGCCTGACCCTGGCTTTAGTCGGCTCGCCGAATGCCGGCAAATCAACGCTGTTTAACGCCCTGTTGGCCGACGACCGTTCCATCGTTTCTCCGGAGCCGGGGACCACGCGCGATACCGTGGAAGAAGCTCTGCAAATCAACGGCCATCTGGTGCGCTTGATCGACACCGCAGGCTGGCGCAAGGCTCAAGGAAGCATCGAAGCCATGGGCCTGGAGCGCACGCGCCGGGCCATCCGCCGGGCGGACGGCCTGCTCTGGATCAAAGACGGCTGCTCGGCGCCCGACGATGAGCAGGAAAAAACGCTGGAACGCGCCATCAATGAGGAACACAAACCGTTTTTCATCATCTGGAATAAAAAAGACAAACCGGGTTTCAATCCCGGGCACGGCAACGCCCACGAACAAGCGCAGGGCAGCGCCGCGATCTCGGCGCTTCACGGCGACGGTTTGAACGAGCTCAGGCTCGGCCTCGCCTCATTGACGGAATCGGCGCAGCCCAAAGAAGGAGAGGCGTTGGTCACCGAAGAGCGCCAGGCCCAATTGCTTCAATGCGCCCACGAAGACGCGGCCAAAGCGATCGAGCGCATCAAGCGGGAGGAGTTTGAATTGGCGAGCCTGGACCTGCGCCATGCCCTCGCCGATACGCACGCTATTTTAGGCGCCGGCGATGTGGCCGAAGAAATTTTGGCTCAAATATTTTCTAAATTTTGCATAGGAAAATAGACCGGAGGGAGGACTGCAGGGGTCCCGTCTCTTGACGGGCCGGCGTCCTCCGGAGCTCTGCGAAGGAGGACACGCATCATGCCGAAAAAGAAAACCAAGAAAAAAACGGCGAAAAAATCGCCTAAAAAAATCAAACGGCCGGCCGCAAAGGCGACCAGCGCCCGTAAAACAACAACCAAAAAAGCCAAGCCTGCCGCGCCGGGCAAAGCCGCCAAAAAAACCCCTCAAAAACCTCCGGCCGAGGTCGTTCAAGGGATTCTCCTGGGCAAAGTCGAGGATTATTTCGCGCATGTTCAGGTCGCGGCCCTGACGCTGAAAGCGGCCCTGACGGTCGGCGACACGATCAGGATCAAAGGGCACACCACCGATCTCGTTCAAAAAATAGAAAGCTTGCAGATCGATCACAAACCTGTGGCTTCGGCCAATGCCGGAGAAGGCGTCGGCATCAAGGTCAATGACCGTTGCCGAAAGGGTGACCGGGTCTATAAAATCTAACCGGCCGCCGGCGAGCGCGCGCCCTCATCATAGTCGCGCAACTTGGGCCTGGGCTTTTTATGATTTTGCCAACAGCCCTTTCTCAACCACGGTCGTTTCCGTGGTCTTCAACGTCTACTACGCCAAAGTGGTGGCCCAGGACGCCGGTTTTCCCGGAGACACGCTGTGGGGATACCTGGTGGCTGCGGCCACGCTCGCTTCAGCCGTTTGTTCACCCGTCCTAGGCGCCTTCGCGGATAAACGCCAGGTCCGCAAACCGCTCCTGGCCTGTTTCGCCATCCTGGGCGGTGCAGCCACGATCGGCCTGACCTGGAGCCAAGAGGGAACGCTTCTATTGTCCTCCGCGCTCTACTTTGTCGCCAGCTTGAGCTTTTCCTGTTCGCTGGCCTTCTATAATGCCTTCTTGAATGACCTCTCTACGGAGGAAACCATCGGCCGAATTTCCGGGTTGGGCTGGGCCCTGGGTTATATCGGCAGCGGGTTATGCCTGGCCGTCAATCTCCTGATGATCGAGAAACCCGGCGCCCTGGGTCTACCCACGGACGCGCATTGGCCGGTGCGCCTGACCTTTGCGATGTGCGGTATTTGGTGGATTGTCTTTACCCTGCCTATTTTATTCTGGGTCCCGGAACGCAGGCATGGCAACGCCCTCCTCGGCCGGGCCGCGTGGGCGGCCGCCCTGACCGGCGTCAAAAAAAGTCTGGCCACGGCGCGCACCGCCAATAAGAACCTCTTCCGCTATTTGATCGCCTATCTTCTCTATAACGACGGCATTGAAACCGCAATCGTCATGGCCGGGGTTTTCGCGAGCGAAATTTTGAGCATGGGCCAAGGTGAAATCGTGGGCTGCTTTCTGATGATTCAATTCGTGGCTTTTTTCGGCGCGCTGGGCTTCGGCCGGCTGGGCGACAGATGGGGCAATAAAAAAGCGCTGCAGTTGTCGTTGACCCTTTGGGCCATCGTCCTGGGGTGGGCCGTCATCATGCAGACAAAAACGGAATTCTGGATGGCCAGCGCCGCCATCGCCGTTGTTTTAGGCGGCAGTCAATCGCTCTCAAGAAGCCTGTTCGGCAAACTGATCCCTCAAGGATCGGAGGCCGAATTTTACGGCTTCCTCAATCTCTCAAGCAAAGTCTCGGCCACGCTAGGGCCGTTGACCTACGGTTTAAGCCGCCAATTAACGGGCAGTCCCAGGATCGGCATTCTATCGATGCTGATCTTTTTCGCGCTGGGCCAGGCTCTGCTTGTCGGCGTCCGGGAGCCTGGACGCAAGATCATGGAGGAAACGCCGGCATGAGAGAAACCGCGTCCCTGTTCTGGCAACTGATTAAATCTCCCCGGGCATTTTTCAAACGGCTGGAGAAGCCGTCGCCCGCGATTTGGCGATTTTGCCTGGGCATTTACGGCGCTTCCATCATTGCCGCCAGCATTTTTTACACATGGAAACCCGAAGGTTTCCCTAAAGACGGCTTCAGCGCCGAAGTCGGCAGCCATTCAATTTTATTCTGGCTGGCCATGGGCGCGGCGGGGGCGGGCCTGACGGTTTTAGTCGGCGCCATGATCTGGCTTCTGCTGCGCTTTCTTGAGGGCAAGTTTAAAATCACCTTGCCCCAGACTCTTCTGGTGCTGTTCGCCTCGCATGTCTGGTACCTGATCCTCTTCGCCGTCCTGGCGGCCGCGTGCATATTGATGTCCGCCGAGCTTTATAAAATCGCGGAATTTATTTTTTCCCTGGCAGGTTTTATCTTCACCATCGCCGGCATCAAAACATTGGGTCGAAGCACGGCGCCCCGGGTGTTTGTGTGCCTGTTGGTGTCGTCCTTAGGGATTGTGTGCCTGTTGTTCGGGCTTTACCTGGCTGAAATTCTGCCGGGGGATATCCTTAAGGTTTTGCTGTTTGTTTAGCGGCAACAGCCGTCTGCTTTTTCAGCAGCTCACGCCGCAACAAATCCAACGCGTAGCAGGCCATTTTTTCCTTCAGCCTCAGGCGGTCCCCGGAGAACGTCCGGCAGACGGATTCGGTCGCCGCGCCTTTATGGCCCACCGCAAACCAGGCCATGCCCACCGGTTTCTCCGGCGTGCCTCCCGACGGCCCGCAAATCCCGGTGACCGCCACGGACCACTGGGCGTTGGAGCGCATCAGAAGCCCTTCGGCCATTTGCCGGACCGCGGATTCACTGACCGCGCCCTGCGTGCGCAAGATTTCCGGGGAAACCCCCAAAAATCTTGTCTTGGCCTCGTTGGAATAAGCCACGACCGCGTCCGTTAAATAAGCGGAGCTTCCGGGGATATCGGTCAGCCGGTCCGCGATCATGCCTCCGGTGCAGGATTCAGCCACCGCCAATTTAGCGCCCGCGGCCGCGAGCATCCGGCCGACTTGTTCCTCAAGCGTGATCCCGTTTTCCCCCAATAAGTCGTCCCCGAAAATTTTTCGCATCTCCTGCGTAATTTTGTCCAACAAAGCGCCGGACTCAAGTCCGCGAGCCTGAAAAATAAGATCGATGATATAAGAGGAGGCAAGGATCGTCGGCTCGACGCCGTCCTTAGGCCAAGCCGCCAACAGCGGCTTGGCCATCTCCTCAACGCGTGATTCCGTGAAGCCAACGACTTGAAAAGATTTAACGACGATACCATCGCCGGAAAATTTTCCGCGCAGCAACGGCAAAGCGACGTTGAGCGCGCTTTCCAATTCCTTGGAAGGGCCGGGCAAAAGAAGAAGGACCCGCTCGCCCAAATCTAAATACTGCCCCGGAGCCGTTCCGGCTTCATTATCCAGAACCGAGGCGCCGTCCAAAACCAATGCTTGGCGCTCGTTGCTGGAGGGCATGGCGAGCTTAACCTTGTCGAAGCGCGCCTTAATTTTTGCGAGCAACTCGGGGGCAGGATTGAGCGTCCGGCCCAACGCACGCGCCGCGGCTTCACGGCTGACATCATCGAAAGTCGGGCCCAACCCGCCGGTAACGATCACCAAGGATGAACGCTCCAACGCCGCGGATATGGCTTGCGCGATCTCACCTTCATTGTCCGCCACCAAAGCGGCGCGCGCCATGCGAAAACCCAAAGGCGCCAACGCGCGCGACAAAAACGCGGTATGCGTGTTGTGCCGGAACGTCAACAGTTCGGTGCCGACATGAATGGCTTCCGCGTCCATAACCGATGCTGGCATGGCGTCCATTATGACAAAACGCACTTCTCCTTTTTAGAATAATCTAGTCATGGATTTAGGACTCAAAAACAAAGTCGCCCTGGTGCTGGCCTCCTCCAAAGGCTTAGGCAAGGCCGCGGCCATGGCTTTGGCGAACGAAGGCTGCCGCCTGGCCGTCTGTGGCCGCGACCCTAAAACCTTGAACGCCGCAGCCAAAGAAATCAAACGAATAACCGGAGCCCCCGTGCTGGCCGAAGCCATGGACGTAGAAAACAAGCGCGCCCGCGAACGCATGATCGGTAAAATTCTCAAGCGCTACGGCGGCATCGATATTTTGGTGACTAATTCAGGGGGACCCGTCCCCGGCAAAAGCCTCGAATTGCCGGATCGGGAATGGCCCAAGGCGGTCTCTTCGACCCTGATGGTCGCCGTGGACTGGACGCGGGCCGTGGCCCCGGTCATGATGAAAAAACGCTGGGGGCGCATCATCCACATCCTCTCCATCAGCGTCAAGCAGCCCATCGATGGGCTGATCCTCTCCAACACCATGCGCGCCGGCGCCGCCGGATTCGCCAAAACCACGGCCACGGAACTCGCCCCTCACGGCATTTTGGTCAATGCGTTGTGCCCCGGGCTTTTTCTGACCGGCCGTCTCGAAGAATTAATCGAGCGGCGGCGAAAACAATCCGGGAGAAGGCGGGCTGAGGAAGCCGAGCGCATGGCTTCGGAAATTCCGCTGGGGCGCATCGGCCGTCCCGAAGAGCTCGGATCCGTGATCGCTTTTTTGGCCTCGGAACGCGCGAGTTTTATTACCGGGGCCGTGCTTCAGGTCGACGGCGGGCTTTACCGGGGTCTTCTTTAAGAAAAGCCTCGATTAGCCGGGCCAACTCTTGAGTCCGCTCGGTCGCCACCGCATGGCCCACGCCCGTCAATTCAATCAGCTGAGAATTGGGAATCAGCTCTTTGAGACGGCGCACGCCCGCGACCATACCCGGAGTAGGGTCCTCATCCGCCGAAATCAACAACGTCGGCTGGGAAATGGCCGGGGCGATCGGAAACAAGGAATGGCCGATTTGATCCGCGGCCATGCCCCAATACATGCGCAGAAAGCCGCGCGACAAAACTTCCGGGAAATAACGTTCGAATGTCTCCTCAAGCGCCTGCTTGCTGCCGGAAAAATGCTTGCTGTACCAAAAACGCGACTGGATTTTGACCGTGGGCCAAAACAACGGGCGTCCTGCGATCAGTCTGGTAGCCCAAGCCAGCCAAGGACGGGCCGCCCAAGCTCCGGCCGGAGAAAACGCGATCAGCCGCCTAAAACGCTCCGGATCGCGCGCGCCCAAACGCAGCGTTAAATGCCCGCCCAAACTGCCGCCGGCCAAATGGCAATGCGCGATGCCGAGCGCGTCAAGGAAGTGCAGGAACGTGTCTTCATAAAAGGCCAACGAATATTCGCGATCGGGCTTATCCGAGTATCCGGAACCTGGAAAATCCAACGTGATGATGCGCCAACCCCCCTTGGGCAGCAAATATCGAATCAGCGCATCGTATTCCTCGACTCTTGATGAGTGACCGGGGATCAACACCAGCGGAAAACCCGAACCCTCATCGACATAACGCAAGCGCATCCCATCGACGACAATGTCTTTTTGAACGTAAGGAGTCGCCCCCGCGCGCTGAGGCCGGTTGAGAACCGGGGGATCGGATTGAAAACATGCCCCCAATAAAAGAGCGCTTAAAATCAACAGAAAAACAGAAGGCTTCCCCAGCATACCGACAGTATGCCAATAAGCCGGCCGGGGTATAATAAAGCTATGAATAACTCCTCGAAGACGGCCAAATGGCGCCGCATTATGGATGCGACCGAAGTGCTGAAAATGCCCAAACGCCCGCTGGCCACCTTTGGCCCGACCAATATCGCTTATTGCTGTCTGTCGGCCTTGAGTGAACGCAGCACGCGCATCCGATCCGGCGTGGTGTTCGCCGAACGGCCGGCCATTATTTTGCCGAATGATCTGCGCCAAACATTCCAAGGATTCGAGCCGCAAGCCCGCGAATTCGCCGAGGAGCTGTTCCGGCATTTCGGCGACCGGCTGCGGGCCCTGGGGTACAAATTCCGCCATGAGCCCGGACCTTCGCGAGACGCCGAACGGCCGTTCCATGACGCCTATCAAGAAATCCTCGATTCCTTAAACGATGAAAACCGCTGCGCTGTTTTGCGCGGACCGGACGCCTATTGGGGGATTTCCCTCATGAAATTCACCCTAGAAATGTCGGCCGCGTCCTTCGCCGGCAATATCATGGAACTAGAAGAACGCGGGCTTTTCAATCCGGAGAAGCGCCTGAAAAATCAATTGGAGCTTCTTTTCAATAAAGCCGAACGTTCCGCCGAGAACGTGAGCTTGTTGGCCGAGTTCCTCAAACAAAACGATATTTTTGAAGAATATGAAGACCGCTTTTTTGATCTGATTCAACGCAACCGCCGGCTTGAACAATAAAAACATCCCGGTCAAAATTCTAGCGAGCGTCGCGGCTTTCCCTGACAATCGTTTCCTTCAAAAAGATATTGCGCTCAAACTCGGCTACAACGACGGTTTACGCCGTTCTTTTTTTGAATCAAGCGGCATCAAACAACGCGCGCTGTTCTGGCCCAAAAATTTCAACCCGCGCAACGAATCGGCGCCGGACGCCTATCGCCGGGGCTTAAAAGGGTTGACCGCCTTGGCCGAACGTTCGGCCAAGGCCGCGCTGAAAACAACGGGGCTTGACGCGCGCTTGATCGATTTTCTGGCCACGACAACCTCGACGGTCAGCGCTTGCCCGGCGCTTGACACGGCCTTGATCGGCGGCTTGAATTTAAAAACGGGCGTCGAACGCCTGCATATCAGCGATATCGGATCAGCCGCCGGGGTTTTGGCCGTCAAGCGCGCTTGGGATCATCTATTGGCTCACCCCGGCGGGCGCGCCCTGATCACGGCTTCTGAAATCTGCTCAGCCTGCCGCGTGCCGGGCGGCAATTTAAGCGACGCCGTGGGCGAGGCCCTATTCGCGGACGGGGCGGCCTCGGTGCTGATCTCCAATCACCCAAAAGATTCATCGAAGCCCGGCTTTGAAATTCTCAAGGGCTTCTCGCTTGTGGCCCCGCAGTACGGCAGATTCATGCGCTTTGACTTCACCTCCAACCCCAGGCGCTTCGCGTTATCGAAGGAAATCCGCTCCTTGATGGGGCGGCTCTTCCAACAATTCGCCCGGCGCTCGATCGGCCCCAAAATAAAATCCGTCAAATTTTGGATGATCCACCCAGCCGGCCCGAAAATCCTGGATCACATCGAATCCTTGATGGACTTTCATAACACCGAGCTTCGCTTCACGCGCGACGTCTTTCGCCATCATGGCAATTTGGCTTCGGCCACCTCCCTCGTGGTTTTAAAAAACGTGATGGAATCAAAAGAGCCTAAAACAGGCGATTTGGCGCTGTTGGCGGCCATGGGACCGGGCTTGGGCATCGAGGGTTTGCTGCTTCGCTGGGATCAGGGATGAACTATTTTCTTTATTCCTGGATTTTCTTCAGCATGATCGGGTTTTCCTCGGAATCCGTATTCACGGGCGTCAAAAAAATTTTAGGCAGCGTGAAGTCTAAAAAACCGGTCGACTGGCACCTCTCCTGTGAAACCTGGCTCTGGACGCCCGTGGTTTACGGCTTGAGCGCGGCCGTCGGTTTTCATCCGGCCGTGCAATCATGGGCGGGCGTCGCGGACCTGACCTGGCCGCTCAGGGGCCTGATCTACACCGCGGGCATTTTCGGCATCGAATTTTTTTGGGGCTGGCTTTTGGATCAAACCATAGGCTTTTGCCCCTGGGATTACGGAAAAACAAAATGGTCCGTTAAAGGCTATATCCGGCTCGATTATTGGCCGTCCTGGTTCGCCTTCGGCATGATTCTGGAGCAGGCGGGCCTGATTTTTGCGCGTATTTTCCCCTGCCTTTAATCATGCGCGTCTATATTATCCGCCACGGCCAGTCCCCCTCGGCTGCTGAGGCGGGGGTGGATTCGGATGCCGAACGGCCGCTGTCCGCTTCCGGCCGGCAAGATATCACCCGATTGGCCAAGGCTCTAAA
>JACPAN010000022.1 GCA_016180815.1 Elusimicrobiota bacterium | reverse complement strand
GGCACGTTGCCATAGGCGTCGACCAATTGATCCACGTCATAATTGCGTGCGTCGCTCCATAAATTCAACAGGCCCTCGCGGACATGAAAATCAATAGGCGCGGCCATCAAAATCAAATTCTTGACCCAGCCGGGATGCGTGGCCGCAAACATCGTCGACAGAGTCCCGCCCATGCAATAGCCCAGCATCGACACCTTGTCGGTTCCGGCGCGCTTCATCGCGCGCTCGGCGCAGCGAGGGATCAAGCCGGAAACGTAATCATCCAAATCCAAATAGCGATCGGCTAAATCCGGCGCGCCCCAATCAATCAGGTAAACATCCACGCCGCCTTTGACCAACGCCTCGATCACGCTTCGGCCCGGCCTTAAATCAAGGATATACGGCCGGTTGACCAGCGCGTAAACGACAAGCAGCGGCGGGCGCAAAACTTTTTTGGATTGGGCTCGATAATGAAGAAGGCGCAATTTGCCTTCTTCATAAACGACATCATGAGGAGTCAAGCCGACCTCGACTCGGTCTTTATTGAGAAAAAAAGAATCAAGGTCCGGGCTCTTAAAAGACGTCGCCCGCCGCCATTCTTGAAAAAGCCCGGAGTAAAAACGAACGACGCTGTCGGCGAACCCCGGACCGGCGCCGGCCGGCGAAGCCTCAGCCCCGGAGGACTTTCGCTTTTTTGTGGTTGCCACGTTCGAGGGCGTTGACGCGCTCTTCGAGTTCATGCACCTTCTTGGCCAACGAAGCGTAATCTTTCGGGGTCGGCCACTGCATCTGGTGCAAGCTATTTTCAACCAAGGAATCCAGGGCTTTTTTCATCTCCACCGAGCCCTCCAAAGCCTGGCCCATGCCCTGGGTGAACAGAGGGTGGCGCATGGTGCCCTCGATCATTTTAGCCGTGGTATCAACCCACATTTTATAGAAGGTTTTATAGAAATCCGTCTCAGGCATGATGAAATTCTATTAAATTTCCGTCGACAGAGGCGCGGCCGTGATAAAATAAATACCTCATGCTGAAAAATTGGAAAACCGCAGAAGCGCTGACAGCGCTGACCTTGACCGTCTTAGCCTCGCTTCTGGCCGGCCGCATGGCCTGGCAATACGGTTGGACGGCTATTTTTGAAAGCAGAGGCTTATTAAGCCTCGCTCTTTTGACGCTGGCCTATCTCATGGCGGTTCAATTTTTTGCCCGGCATGAGCAAGCCTCGGAATTCTGGCGTTATTGGACCTATCTGGGAGTCATTCTGTTGGGTTACATATCCATCGGGCTCGTTTTACGCGAATTTCCCCAGCCCAGCTATGAAAAAGAACTGCGTCTGTTCGACCAGATGCTGGGCGCCGATGTTTACCGCTGGGCGGGCCAAGGGTTGCCCCGCTGGTTGTCCGAGCTTTTCGGATTAGGCTATTTGTTCTATTTTCCTTATTGCCTGGGGCGCGCCTTCATGATCACCACAAACGGCAACGAAGAGCAGCATGAACGTTTTTTTCTCGGTTTGACCATCGCCTACAGCATTGGCTTTCTCGGCTATGTGCTTTTCCCGGCGCTGGGCCCCCGCTATGCCATGGGCGATAGTTTTATGACGGATGGGTCTTGGCTCGCGACTGCGGCCGTTGCCTTGGTCGACCGCCTAGGATCGCCCTGGGCCGTGATGCCCAGCATGCACGTGGGAGCCACGGCGTATATCCTATTTTTCGATTGGTTCAACCATAAGCGCTGGTTTTGGGCCGGCTTAGTGCCGGCTCTTCTGCTCTGGGTGGCCACCATGGGCCTAGGTTTTCATTATCTCGTTGACGTGGTGACAGGCTTGATCGTGGCATGGCTTTCTTTAACATTAACCCCCTTGCTGCCGGTGTGGCTGCCTTCGGCGCATCAAATGGAACATCCGGTCCCTCTCGATAAACGCTAATCGCAAGGGTAATTTCTGGTTAGGCCTTTCGTCCTAATTGAAAAAAGGACCTTTGTCCTATTTAAATCCTAAATTTTCCGTTTAAAATTCTCTTGTGATCCGGTTTCTGGCCGTGCTTCTCCTTGGCCCTTTGTTAAGCGAAAACGCCCGTGCGCAGGAATTTACCGTCACCGTTGATTACAGCAGGCCGTTGCTGCAATTCATCTTAGACGGGCAATACGAAACCATAAGCCGCGATTTCGTCTCCCAAAATTTTCCGGAGCATGCGGCTAAATACTCCGTTCATCCCAAACACTGGAACAGCCAAGTCATCACCACTATTGAGATTATCCCCTTGAACCACACCTACACCAGCGATGCGTTGATCCGACTTCATGAATGGGGATATCGCCCGGCGAATTTTTACGAGCTGTTGGCCCTGGGTGAGGAATTGGGTCAAGATCAACGATACCGACTAATCGCGGCTTTAGGCTCAGGGGACCCCCGGCACATCACTTACCTTGAATACAACTCCCTTGGTTGGCATACCAATGAGGGCTATTCCAAGCAAAACCAGGTTTTTTGGAACGGCGAATGGTGGTTCGCCGCAGTACGCCATTAAAAATCTCGAAACTCATCGATCGTTCGCTCGAACAGCTCAAAATCAATACGGCATAGTTTCGGCCGGAAACCCTCTGGAACGCAGGCTGACTCACGCGATGTACGGACTTGAGTCCTGATTTCATCAAGCTCTTGAACACGCAACAACATTTGATTTTCCGAATGCACGGTTTCATTCAGCTGTAATAGCCTGATCAAAACACCAAGGTAACTCTGCTGCAACTGTTCTTCTTGGTTATGAAAGTCAAGCAAATGAAGCAACCCGCGCCGGGTAAGCTCATCCACCGCCGGGACGTAATATTCGCTGCTTAAAGGACAGCTTGCGGGCAAGGAAGCGGGGCGCGTCAAGTTGAAAAATTCCCGGTTACCGGAAAAAAGAGCGTTCATCTCATCGCGCATGGCAACGGGAATAATAAAATCAGCAAGGGTTTGCGTAGCCAATAAGGAACCGCAAGCCGCTGGTACACCTGCCGTGAACAAAATCGCAAGAGCCTTCCTTTCGTCGGCAGGTAAAGCATTCAAATAATAGTCTGGGATGCCCCCCTGAAGCCCGCCTCCATCTCTTAAAACCCTCGTCAGTAGGACCAAAATCTCTTCCCGCCGGTGCTGGCGCCCCAATTCAATGGCGTCCAATCTCTCCTGGGCCAAGTCGCATAACCGGCCGGCTGCGCGCGAGTTCATCAAAATATCAAACCGATTACGCGGCACCCTGGCCGCCATGAACGTGCGCCGGCATCGATCCCGGCACTCTCTAAATCGTTCGCCTAAAAACCGGACGAAATCGCCGTCGCCTGCGCCGCACATGGTCTGAATCAGGGCGATGCGGTCATCCAAGACATTGTCCTCGCAGGCATGTCCCTCAAGAGGCATCGCCCGCCAGCGCTGCCGGTGTTCCTCGGATTCAAAATTATCCGCCCGAATGTGATGAAGCGCCTCGTGCAGCAAAATAGAAGCCGCAGAGCGCCCGTTGGTTCGCGCCAAAGACACAAAATGCTCCAAACTGTTCGGGATATAAATAACAAAACGATGTTCTTCCGGAACCATACGGCCGCCGCCCGGAGGCACCATGTAAGCCAGGCACCCGCCGTTGTCGGTAAACGCCGCGTCATCCTCAGTATCCGAACATTCAATTTTCGCCCGCCTTAACACATGAACCAAATCCTCGGTATACGGCAATTGAGGAAAACGTCCGGCGCACGATTGGATCATGGAAAAGGCTTCCGTCATGATACGCTCAAGAGCAGATTCCAATTCTTCCCGGCGGCCGGCGGCGACGCAGCTTGGACTTAAATACGCGCCGTAAGGGGAAAGAAGGCCCACTTCAGATGAATCCGCTGAAACCAGCCAGCGCTCCGGTGAAGAATCGCAGGCTCTGGTCCAATCCAAAAGGCTTTGCCCCGGCTCCGGATGGCGGCAGCTTTCAAAAGTAGTCTCTTGAGCATGAAGAGGGTTGATCAACCATAGCGCCAAAAATACTGGCAACAATCTCTTGTCCTTTGAATCTAATCTCCCCTGCTTTCATTATGGCGGCAGGAAATGATGTTACGATCGCGGCAGCCTGCGGCCTCAGCGGCCAAAAATTCAGCCAATCCTGAATCCTCCTCGCAACTCATCGCCCATTTGCCGCTATTAACGGATACCTCATAGGAATTGCGGCCTCTGCGGGAACGCGCCCTGATATCAGCGCCCATCCATCCCAGCGTAAACCGGCCGCCGTTCTCCTCCAGCAGTTGGTCATCAATAGCAGTGCACTCGCCAAAAACAGGATTGCCTGAAACGTGGAGACGATGGCCGCGCTCCAACATTTCCAGCAGTGAATAGCCGGCAATAACAGCTTGGCCGGCGACGCGCAGCCTGGTCGTACCGGAATTGGTGGCAAGCCAGGAATGACCGGCAATCCGGGCGTCCTCATACACCAGCGTTCGTCCTAAAACATGGGCATTCTCCGTCACCTGGGCCCGTTCAAAAATTTGGGCTCGGTCGTCAATTTCAGCGCATCCGGAAACGCTGGCCGTATCCCTGAGGGCTTCGCGGGATTGACCATGAACCCGGGTCGCCCCCGACACCACGGCGTCATCCCTAATGATGGCGCTTCCGTAAATCCAGGCTCGGTCTAAAATCTGAGCCCGGTCCCTGATTTCCACATCCCCGGCCAATAAAATCTGCTCACCGTCAATACGAACACGATTTTTAATTTTAACGCGGTCAGAAATATGAACATGGCCGGAAATGGAAATATTTTCATTGGCTACGGCCTCATCGCCGATTCGAGCATCGCCAGAAATATTGATTCCCTCGCCTGAATCTTCGGCTTCTATAGAAATACGATCGCTGGCATCAGCGGCAATAACCGCTTGGCCAAACAAGGAAACATCTCCGGCAATAATAATACTGTAGTCGAGTTCACCAGCGCGGGAAATGATTTGAACGCCGTCGCTAATGCGCACATTGCCGGCAATATGCACATTGCCTTCAATGAGAACATGGTCCCCGGATATCCGGGCATGGCCCTCGATATTCGCCGCACCGCGAATCCGGGCTGCGCCAAAAACTCTGGTATTTTGGTCAAGATAAGCATCGAGCGCCACTGAAGCCGTATCAGCCACCCATCCATCACCATTAGGATGTCGGTGCGCAGGAATCGGCCCCTGGCCATCCCCAAAATCAAAAGTCGTAATCTCAGCAGATCGGGATACGCCGACCGTGGTTCCACCTTCGGCAAGAGGCGAATTTTCCAGAGCCACAGACGGAGAGGACCGGGCCCGGCCCTGCCGGGCAGCCATCGAGCGCCTGATCGCGTCCTTGATCAAAAGCCGGCTTGCTTCTGACTCAGCAGCAGAACCGGCAGCCGGGATTTTGCCCTCTTGGGCCTCAGTAAAAACTGAAAAAATAAAAAAATAGGCAACAACACCGGCTCTAAAGTAGTGCGGCATGGACAACCCCCTTCTGCTCTATAAACATGATCCGCCTTCCCCGCAATAGTACCAGGACTAAGATAGCGGCGCCACGACGTCCTTTGATGATCACAGTGTCGAATGATTCAAACAACGCGGCGTGCATTTTAAATTCGCCTTTAAAAAACTATCGCAAGATTCCAATGGCGTCCACAGCCCCATGGCAAAAAAGCATCATTGGTGTTATCAATTAATAACAAGTCAATGATTTCAATAACCGTAGGAGTGGTAATCTTTCTGAAAACATGGGTTACCCTCGGCCATGCGATCAGCCCGGAGACGGCTTCCGCAGCGCGGGATCGCCTTCAAGAATGCCTCGGTGCGGCACGGGTATCCAACGCTGTCATGGATCGTTTTGCAAAACCTGATGCATCAGACCCAAGCCGGTTAAGACCGAATGTTTCAGAAGAAGCGTTGACCGCCTTCGAGGATTTCAGTGTAACCGAAATCGAAGGGCTTGATTGTCGCATCCTGGATCATATGTTGTGGTCCGGTTCCCCTTGTCGCGCGGCGCGCGGACCAGGATATTCCTATGTCGGCCCCAGGTCTTTACAGAATCTGGCTGATCAAATGGGCCGCGAAAGCAGTTTCTTCGGCCGGATGCTTTCCACCTTTGAACATCAACCGTCCTTGCGGTATGCCGGCCTGGGCCTTGACCCCGATGGAATCACATTTGGTATCTATGATGCTTCAACCCATGCCATTGAGATCAACGATGTGTTCATTTGCCTTCCCGAAGGTCTGGAACTGCCGACCTTGGCCCACGAATATATCCATGCCTACACCCGGGAGGTTCTCGGGGTCGCTGAAAGCAGTTCGGAAGGAGAAATTCTAGCTGAAATGCTGGCCTATCATTTCCTCATTGACAGCGACCAAGATGAACGTTTTTCTTCCGCGGAGGAAGGTGAAAGCCGGCTCCTTGACTTTGTCAAAAACAGCGCCTCTTCCAAAATCAACGCTGCCCAGCGCCAGCAATGGAGCCGTTTCAACGAATGGTGGATAAGCGGATACACTGACATTCGTTCGGAAAGCGGGGATACGGTTTATGACATGGGAGGCGAGCTTATTTTTGCGGAGTTAGGACCAAGACCGGAGGATTCCTGCGCCCAGGCCAACTGGTATCTTAGACATGCCCTTGAAAGAGCGGCTGACAGCGCCGCAGGATTGAGGGAACACGGCCCCATATGGTCCTTCACCCGCTCGATCCGCGCGCGCCAACGATGTTTAAGCCGCCCATCTTCACCGTAACGACAAAAAAACATCCTACCGTCGGTTCAAAATCCCTGTTAACCTTTAAATAAGCAACTTTTAAAAATTAACACTGATTTATGCCACAGCAAAGTTTACGGGGCAACACGCTGCTTCTATGCAGCGTGATTTCATTGTCCGTCTCTTTTTTGTGGGCCCAACCCACCGATACCCCTGCCCCCGCTTCAGCCGTACCCCTTGCCGACGGTCGGACAGCCGCTCATTTTGAAGAAAACGGTCTTCAGGGATCGCGTATTTATGAAAATGACCGACTCCTGGAAACCCATATCAATCTGGATTCGCTGATCGTTGGCCAAGCCTGTTCAGAAACAAGATTAACGGCCAGCCACAACATCGCGCAAAATCTCAGGCAACATTTTTCCTGGGCATCCTGGCGTACGGGACCTTTATCCAGCTGGCTTTGTGATTTAACGGCACCGGTCGCTGATGCCAACGAGACTCCGCAAAGCCTTTCCCTTCATGTGGAGGCCGGCGATTCGGCTCATCTTCGGGCTGTTGTCCGAAAAACTTCGGGGCTCATGGGGATTTGGAACGCGCACTTCGGAAGAGGAACGGAGCTGATTACCGCATCTCCTTCCGGTGATACTTACAATTTCACCCGCGTGCTGAATGTGGCTCGGGGGATTTTTCTTCAATCCTCCGGCCAGCCGCTCTCCTCCGAGGACGGAAAACAAACGCTGTTTGAATACCACAGTCAACGTATCCGGCGCGTCCATCTGCCAGACGGCAGAGTTGACTCCTGGGAAGACGACCCTTTCCTCGCTCTCGGCGAAGTACGCCGGTACGATTGGTGCAATTTCAGCCAGCAACACCGCCACACCAATGGAAATTGGCGAAGTCAAGCCGGCAAGACGATAAGTCATGAGGAACGGGAAGAAACTGTTTCATCAAGTTTATTTGTAGCCGCTTTTTTCAGCGCCTTAGACCTCTTGCAGCCCGCAGTAGACCTTGTTCAAAGCGCTTATTACGGCGCCATTGCCGCCGGGCAACTGTATCAATCGCTATTTCACGGCGACGAATACACCCTTGGGATGCTCTCCAATCTTTACCGGGCCCCCTACGCCCGCGCTTTTCACGGGGATCAATTTTTTATCGATGAGATCAAAACCCGGCCCCAAATCCAAAAGGCCATTGAAAGCAATATCCGGGCTCAACGAGAAGAATACTTTTTGAACAACGCGCCCACGATGATCAGCAATGACGCGCGCGAGCAGGCGTTGGCCGCTTTCAGGGACCGGGAAATCACCGATGAAGAACTTCTGATTGAATTAGGCGGCGCTTATGAGCCCGGCCGTATTGTAGAGCAAGAAGGCGGGTGGACGGACTTTCTGGCCCGCTTAACGATGACCGGAGAAACCGCTTTTGACATTGCACTGGGGCCGAGTGCGGGACTGGTGGCTGGAAGAGTCGCGGCTAGGATGCCGGTAAGAACCGCGTCAAGAACTGTTCTCAGAAACCGAGAAGTAATGGATGAGGCTCTACGCCTGCGCCGGGAAACTTTCTCATCGGCTCCGGATACGCGTCACCTCTATGACCCGCCCCCGTCACACTTAACACATATCGCCGAGGAAGGGCTTCCTGAAGCGCGCTTGACTGATATCATCAGTCATTCTGGCGGAGCCAATGGAGTTGTGTTTCGCGGTACATTGGCTAGCGGCGAACACGTCGCTATTAAAATTTCCTTAGGACCGGAATCTACGGCTTTAGGCGAATGGGATAATCTACTGACTCATTTTAGAAGAGAAATTGACACCTACCAACAAGTCCAAGATATCTTGCCGTCCGGATACATGCCCCGCTTCTACGGCGAAGTTAATGTTGGAGGCAATCCGGCGTTTGCCATGGAGGAAGTTGAGATGGTGGATGTTTTTGTAAGACCAGGCACCACCCCTTTATCCGATATAAATCGCCTGCGTACGGTTATGACTGAAGACACCCTAGAAAATATCGTCCAAGAAGGCCGACAAATAACCGAGTGGATCAATGAAGCCGGGCTCGGCGGCGCCGATTTGCAATTTGGAATTCTGACACGTCCCCAAATAATCAACGGCGTTGAACGCCCGACCGGAAGTTTAGTGGTCATTGACGCAGGAGGTTTAGGGGGCAATTCGCTCAGAACAGCCGACGAAATCGAGCGCAGCTTGCGTTCCAACTACCGCTATATATGGAATCGTTGATAATAATCATAATGCCAACTTCCTGATAACTTTCCTCCAGCTTGGCGCCTTCGTTGTTTAGGTTCAAAGCCCTGCGCTGGCAACGGTGCCGCGACCTAAGGAGTCACGCAACGTTCCCGCTGATGGGGCGGGCACAAACCCAATCCCCCGCCGGTCAGGCGCAAATAAGCATCGCGCACTTGATTTGCGCCAAGAACGACGATGGCATTCGGGTCGTTGGAATCGCGCAAAAAAACCAACCCGCCGTCCGGGCCGTTTTCCCGATATCCTTCCAGAACAACGGCATGATCGCCTGGCTCGTTATAAAGCGCCAACCCATCCGGGTCAATGTCGATTCGAAAATGAACCCAGCGCGCTCTTCGCTGGGATTGAATGTCGCCGGATCGCAGCGCGATTCCTGAGCAACCGCGTCCTCGCGACAAGAAGTCAGACGTCAAATACCCTCATCAACTCCGGGCAGCTCTATTGGATAAGAAATGGCCGGAAAATCCTTGGGTCTAAAGACCCATGTTTTTCCCTCCCCATAGTCCTGCGTCGGACAATCCCAAAACCGATAGCATGGATTCGAGGGAAATATGCACAGATGATGAGGAGGAACCATGCGTCGCAACATAATCGCTTCGTTAACGGCCGCGCTATTGGCCGCAGGGGGCAGCCTATGCGCTCAAACACCGCCGGAAGCCGACCATGAGCAAGCGGTTGAAATCTTCGATCGCGCAAACTCGCCTTCGACAACCCCTGCTCCGGTCAATACAGCCGGGCCTGCCGCGAATCCTGACCAAATTAGGCCGGCGGCCGGACAAACTCCGGCGAACGCCGCTAGATCGGCTTCCGTGGCCGCCCAAGCGTCCGCAGCCGGCCCCTTAAAAGAAAAATCAAACGGCCGAACCATTCGCCTGGTCGGATTTTTCAGCGGGATGGGGCTTGCTCTTGTTGGCATCATGCTGGCCGGACCGTTTGGTCTTGTTGCCTTGGGATCGGGCTTAGCCGCGCTGGGCGGGGGCATTGCGCTCGGGGTAACCATCGCCTCCATCAATCAATAACCCGGAGGTAAACGACTCTATTCGAAACTAGGGATTGGGGGACCGCCGTTGACGACGGCGAGAGCGGCCCCGGCGTTGGGCGTCACGCGGGCGTTGAACGCCGCGATCTTGGTCGATGACAACCGAAAAAACTTTCGGGGTGTGTTTATTTTTTCTGAAAAAATGGGCCCGCCGGGTTAAAAACTCGGCTATGCCGGGCTCGATCAGCAAACAGGCCCTCTCTTTATCCAAAGACAAAAACGGCAACCGCTCCAGCCAGGAAAAAACTTTTTGACTTCGGCCCTCAAGATACGGGTAACGCCGGCAAACCTCGGTCCAGACCCGCTCAAATGATGAGACCGAGGTCTCCTTTTTTTGCGCCTGCCCAACGACAAGGGTTAATAGCCCGGTCATTGTCTGCGTATCGATGCCGGACGACTGTTTTGCGGCTTCCCAGGACAAAGCGCAACGCAACATGGCTTCGCGGACCATGTCCCCGTTTTTCGGAAGCAAGCCCTCCTGATTGAGAACCAACGAGGCATAAGCGTTCAACCCTAATGGCGTTTTAGGAACCATGGCCAATAATTTAGTCAAATCCGCATCAGCCAAACCGGAGCAATGTTTAAGAACGGCGGCCGCGGCCGGAAGATGTTGCCCGGCGATTTCCGCTAAACGAGCGAACAAAAGTTTGATGGTTGAAAACGGCCAATCCCCAAGCGTTACGATGGATGGACGCTGGGAAAAGAAACGCTCCAACCGCCGAAGGCCCATTTTTTCCCAACAGTCTTTGCGAATGGTCAACAAACAGCGATTCCTGGAAACGCTCTCCCAAAAAGCCAAAACAGCCGGATCCGTCAAATCAAAAATGTTCGGATTTTCATCCAAACCGTCAAGAAGGAGGGTCAGGCCTCCTTCTTGAAAAGCGCGGTTCTGAATTTCAGTATTGACTTCAGTAAGGGCGCCCGGAAGCGAACCCCAACAAATTCCTTTTGAAGGTGGGGAAAAACTTAGGCTTTGAGCGGGAACATAAAGGGGATAAAATTTTAACGCTCCGGAAGCGCCGGACAATCTCTTGAAAACCTGATAAGCCAAACTGGTTTTTCCGGTTCCGGCATTGCCGAGAACAATCACCGAACCGCCGGACTCCCCTGTCATGTAAGCGCTGATCAGGTCCGCCAGGCCTAAATTGCTATTTTGGCCGGGAACCGGCTGATCCCATTGGGTCACGGGGTTAACCCAGATTTCATCCAAACCCCAAGCGCCCCAACCCGGCAAACGCCGGCTAAGGCAAGCCTGTTGGTTTTGGGCCAAAGCTTCCAGCGCAGCCATCGGCTCTCTGGCGGATTCAAGCCGCTGAGCCAAAGCCTGGCCGATGGCCCTCTGAATATGCCCCTTGCCGCGGGTGAGGCGCTGGGTCAGGGTTTCCGCGCCTCCGGCGACAGGGAAGCGTATGGCCAATGTCGCATCCACGCTGGAATAAGTGATTTTGATCCCGAGGTTCTCCCCGAGCCGGTTTAAATGAAAAACGCGCTGCTTAATGCGTTCAACGCGGCGTAAATCCCCAAAAATGGAGCAAAGCTCCTGTTTACCGAAGATAAAGGTTTGAGGCGATGGCATAAAAAATAAGGGAGAGCCTCCCGGCTCTCCCTCAATAACAAACATTATACCATGGCCCGCGACCCCCAATGTCAAGCCGGACGGCGCAGCGTAACCATGCGTAACCTGTTCGTAATCGGGTTTTCCCGGCCTCATTGCCCCTTAATCCGGTAAAGCCTATAAGTAAGACTGGGAAGGGGGAGGAACGTGGTTATTAGGAGGGTTACTGTATGAAGAAATTAGCCTTTCTGCTCAAGCTCAGGAGACGTTCGCTTTACCTCTATATTCCTCTCTACGCCGTATCTCGGATCATTAAAAAGACAAAACACGGGGTTGTCTTAAATGCCCGCGCTCTAAGAATGACCGACTGCCTGGTCCGCTCGGCTCCTCTTTAATAAAACCGGACCCTAGACCAAAATGGAGGGCTGCGGCTGGCTGCATTTGATAAAATGGACTTCCACGATCCTGGTTGAAGGGTTCGTGAGTCCGTTGGCCAGCCCAGCCCTGTCGCCGGGAGCTGGGGGGGAGATACAAGGCAGCTGTTGGTAAATGGACTCATGAAGGACCCCCTTTTTAAAAAATTTGAAATTTCAAATTTGAAATTTCGCAGGGGGGTTGCCGTAGGCTTGGCGGCATGCCAATTGTTATGCCTGCCGGGCGTCGAATTATACGCAACCCTGGGCCAAACTATAGCGAGCGGCGGAGAAAATCGGACTACACCCGCCGGCTCTTTTTCTTTTTTTCTTAATTCTCAAGGCATTTCCAGCGAACGCGATTACCCCGCCTTGCCGCCGGAAGAAAAAGCCCGCCTGGAGTCTGATTTCCGTTCCTTTGAAACCGAAACGATCCAGCAACTTCAACGGCTGAACCTACTGGAAGATGACTTCTGGGTCTCGCTGCTAACCGCACAGAGCGGACGTCTGAGCAATTTCGGCGTTTGGCTCGGCATGCAGTTTCGCCGGCGCGGGATACCGCCCAATATCGCGGCCTTCCAATCGGCTAAACAGCATCTTCGCAGCAACCCTCAGCTTTTAAGGCAGCCTCTATCGGTGCGCGATGCCCTGGCGCGCGTTTTTGAACAATCTTCAGCTGATGCCGAAACCGCCGCAGCCGACACATCCCTAAGGCCTCAGGCCAAACGGCCCGTGCGCCTACCCGCCGATCCTGCGCCGGAGGCGCAACCGAATCCCGTCTCCTTTAGTAGAACACCCGATCCCGCCCATGGGCCTTCCGAACAGATCGGCGCCGATTCCCAACAGCGTGCGCCGCCCGCCGCGCAGCCCAGGCCTTCCGCAAACCCATCCTTAGGCGAATCCATTTGGCGCGGCATTCAAGAATTTTTCGCGGGCCTAGGGGGACAAGTCGGACGCATGTCGGTCAACACGGCCATGGCGGCCGCGGGCGCTGATCAGCATGCGGGCGAACCCCAAGAACACCCGCAGCCGCCGCTCTACGCCTCCCTTAGTTTTCCCGCGGCTCAGGCCGCAACCATCGCCACGGACGCGGTTTCCGGAGGAGCTCCCATCGCGGTCCAGGCTGCGGCCGGAGAAGGTTCTTCCCCGCGCGCGCCGCCGGCTAAACGCCGCGAGAGCAAAGGACCCGATCAAAACCGCGCATCGGCACAAGAAAACGAAGAACCGCCGGCCGGCGCCGATGAAGAAGTTGCAACCTCGGATACACCCCGTTCCCCCGACGCCCGGTCCCGGCGATCCTCCGGTCCAAGGCGGGCAAGGCCCAACCGCGCCCATCCGCGCGGCGAACAATCATCCGCTCAACTGGCCCGACGGTTTGACGGAGTCCTGCGTGAAAACTACGCGATCGCCACGTATACGCGCGGACGAAATAAAGGTCAAGTCGCGCAAACGTTCGCTTCCGGAACGGACCTCTCCCGAGTCGGCAATGTCCGTTATTACAAAAGAGACGAACTCGGCTGGGTCGAGATCGCGGATCCGGCCGAGGTCCATCAGCTGGAAGCCGCGGGCGCCGACATCGAGGCCTATATCGGGCACCGCGACGACCCCGAAGCGCTCCGGGTTCTTCGCGGCGCGCGAGCGGCTCAAGAAGACTGGGAAGCGTTCAGCAGGCGCGCGGCGCGCCGGCTTGAACAAAACGAATTTTACAGGCTCTTAGGCGATGACGCGGCCCTGGCCAGAGCCACCAAAAGCGATGCCGACGCCCGGCGTCTGGCCTCGGAAGTCGCCGCCTATCAAACGTTAAGAGCTTCTCTTGAAGCCGACCCCAACGGCGGGGATCCGGTGCTGCGCGACCAGGTGCGGGTTCTGGAGGAAACCGAACGCGAAGTCCAAGCCGCGATCGCGGCTTATCAATCCGCGATGAGCAATGAGGCCACCCTCTTTGAAATCTACCAGCAAGCCAAAGAAATCGCCCGCACCGAACGCTCCATGCAAAATATCATGCGCGCCAACACCGAATTGGTTCAGGTTCTGCTCTTGAAGCGCGGCTACATGTTCCTGGATCTGGCCACCCGGCGCTTGAGGGATATGCTGGAAGAAGTGCAGCGCGAAAAAGAACGCAACCGTCAAGACATAGGGGCGCTCGCGAATAAACGCGAAGATGTCCAGCGCAAACTACGTATCGCAGAGGAAATGTATCAAAAAGCCCTGCGCGGCGATTTTGTCCGGGAAGTGGAGCAGCGCATCCAGGAAATTCAGGACAAATTAAATGAAGCCGACGCGCTCTTGTCGTCCATCGGCAATATCGAGAATCTATTAAACGGCGGCTGGGGCAATTTGGCGGGCACATTCCTGGACCCGGCGGTCGTGGATAAAGAAATCGCGGACTGGACCGATTTAAGAGACAACGACATCAAACCTCTCTATGATAAGGTCCGAAAATTCTTGGACATTTTGCGCGCCATCAGCGAGCGCGAAGCGGATGAATTCGGAGATACTCATTTCACCTCGGTCCATTTGTGGACCGAAGAATTGATCGCCAGCCTGCAGACGTCCGAAGGCGCCATTAGAACCAGCATGGATGAATTCCGGCAATTAAAAGGAATCCGCGATTGTATAGACAATGCCCCTAATCCCCAGGCCCGGGGCGCATGCTTTTATATCGGCGTGCGCGAGGATCCGGAATTGCAGGCCACGCCCGATCAAGTCGCCAGTCTCTTGACCCGGCGGGAAGGCTTCGCTTTGTTGACCTTCGGCTATGCGGTCATCGATTTTAAAATCGCCGAGTCCACGTTGAACGCGCTGCGCCTGGCCTATCGAAAAGACGCCGGATTCCCGGATAATATCGGGCCCGAGCCTTATTACGACAATACCCTAAGCCGCATGGACGCAGGCCGGGCCGTGGCCGCCGGCCTTAAAGGCCTGGCCATCGAAGGCTTGGAAATGGAGCGGGATTTGCTGGTCAATCGCCTCGGCGTCATCAGCAACACCCAAATGGATGAACTCGTCAACATGATCCGTGAGGACTTCCAGGCCGTTTCGCCCGAGGGTTATGCCCATCGCGCTTATGCGGCCTTGAAACGCGCCATGGGCGTGGCCGAGACCAGCCTCGAGTTTTACCATTGGAAACGCTCCTTTTTGGCCTCCGGCCCCAGCTTTTTCCAATTTCTTGAGGCGGATGTCATCGGCAAACAAAGTGAAATTTCCCACCTGCAACTCGACATGGCCAATGCCTTGCTGGATTTTTTGAGAACTTATGAGCGGCCCGCGGCCGCGGCCAAGGCGGACACCTACCTGGGCTTCATCAAACTTTATCGCGACGGTTTCGGCACTCTCCACCAGGCGGAAGAAAGCTTCTTTAATACCGAGGCCGAAGGCTTGCAAGCCTTCGAAGAATTCATCAACGAACTTTCCGGCACCTTCCTGGAAGACTTCAACAACATTAAACGCTGGCTTGAAAACATCAATCCCCGTGAAGACCCGGCCATGAGGCGCCTGGCGCGCGCCATCAGCGACGCCGGCGAAGAAATCGAACGCCGGCTGAAAAACAAAAAATTCCTCATCTACGCCGCCGAGGAAACGAAAAAACAACGCCAAAAATTAAGGGAAACGCTGGAACGCCTGCGCGTGGAACGCGAACGAGTCGCCGCCATGCTGGAGCGGGTTAACCCCGACGATCCCAGCTTCGCTCGGGGCCGGGAAATGGTGCTTCAGGGCGAATTGCTTTACCCCTCGGACGGGTTCGACGATCCGGACCAAATCAATAACCGTTCCGGGGCTCTCTTCGTGCGCCGCAATACGGTCAACCGCATTTTGAGCCAGGGCGCCTTAGCCGGCGGCCAAACGCCTTCCGTCAACTCCTGGGTTTCGGCCCTGGGCTTATCCAATTATGAAGTCATCCCCGTTGGTTCGGGCGCGGATTCCTTTTATGTTGTGGTCAATTTCACGGCCGGCACGGCCTTAGGCTCCGGGGATCAAGTCGTCAATAATTTCACCTCGGACACGCTGCTCAAATTCGGCAATTTAGGCGAAGTGTTGGGGCACAACATGTCGCTGTCGCTATACGACTGGAAAGATTTAGCCGAGCCGCCGCGCGGCGCGCGGGGCATCCGGGCGACATTCGAACGCGATCGCGCGGACGAGCGCTACATTAATACCACGGTCATCGACATCCATCAAAACCTGCAGCAGGGACATATTTACCGGCTCATGGTTTTTGAAAACATGGCGTTCATGGTGTTGCAGGACCGCCTCTTTATTTCATTGACCGGATTCGGGGATTTTCCTCTCAATCAAGGGGCGACCTGCGAACCGGGGGCCGACGGCAATGCGCCCCCGGGCTGCAATCCGGACGCTCCCCCCTATGTGGTCGGCGGCCGGGCCAAGGCCACGCTGTACCTGCACGAAGTCGTGGGGATCAACGCTTCGGTGCTGGGGCTCTTCGCCCGGGACCCGTACGAATTCTCCCGCACCATCAACACCTCCATCGACCCGTTGAACATGAACGAGGAAAGCGTGCATATCGAAGGCGCGATCCTGCAGTACATCCAGCGCCATGCGGGCGTGGAATTCGATTTAGCCAAAATTTTCTCCACAAAAAATACCTTTAGCGTCGAGTTCTTCATCGAAGATGAAAACGGCACGGAAGTCAACAACGGCGAAGTCTCCGATGAGTACCGCGAAAACGTGGCGGACAATTACCATAAATTTTGGAAAGGCGCCCGGATCGTCAAAGAAATCCACTTCAATATGTTCGGCGAACCCACCTCGATCCGGGGCGAAACCAGGGCCGCGCTCGATCAAAACAACGAACTGGAACTGGCCGGACGCGTGGCGCTGATTCTGCCCAGAGGCATCTCCATCGAAGTGCGCGGCGCGCGCTACGGCGAACAATACACCGGCCAAGTGGCGTTGAATTTGCGCCTGGGCGCGGGCTCCGAACTTTACCTATCGTACGGCACAGACCGCATCCGATCCGTGCCCAGGCTGATGCTGGGCGTGCGCACCGGATTGACGCTCGAACAATTGCGCAGGAATGCGAGCGCCAATGCGGAGGAGGCGCTGCGCGGGGGGGACACGCTCGGGGATTTCCGGGAAGAGTTGGACCGCGTGCTGCCGCGTTCCACAAGCACGGCCACCGGCGACTCCTATTCCATGAATCTGGCTCTGCGGCGAATTTTAGACCGCGATACCCGGATCGCGGCCCTAACCCAAGCCATCGGCGCCCGGGAAGCGGAAGCCGTCGAATTGCAGCGGGTATTTAATGCGGGCTTGTCCGCCAATGCGGGCGTGGTTTTGGGCACGGGCTATAGCGACCCGCAAAGCGAAGGGACTTCGGGAGGCTCGGTTTCTCAAAAAGCCTATGGATTCTCCTCAACCGCCGGAGGCATCCAGGTCGGCGCTGAAATTTTCATGGGCCTCACCCGTCCTCAGAAAGAAGCGGCGATGAGGGAAATCGCCCGGATGAAAGTGATGCTTCTTGATCTCAAAGCCGCTTATAACGAATCCATCGAGGGTTTTCGAACCGCGGGCATGCGCGTGGTGCTGGCGCGATTGAGGGTCCGGCAATTGGAAGGCATCAAGTCCCGCCCGGACGTGGCGGGTGATCCGACGCTCTTGTCCGCGATCGAGCTCGAGGAGCTTGAAGCCCGCTCCGAACAAGCCCAAGCCGAAGCCCTGCTGCGGGCGCGCTTAGGCCTGGCCTTGCGGGATCCCCTGCCGAGAGAAATCGAATCCATCCCCATTGACCCGAACAATCCCGAAGCCACGTTGGCCGCGGTCACTCGCGCGTTTGAATTTAGAAACGGGTGGCGGCAATTTTTGCAGCGGCTTTCGGAAACCGACCCGGGGGACACGGCCCGGCCGGGTTGGGCCGAGCGCGCCATCTCATTCGTTTCCCCTCTGAATTTCCTGCCCTTCATCGATGAATTAACGATCAGCCTCGGCGCCAATTTATGGGATGAGATGGGCAATTCATTCGCCGGCATCGGGGGCTCGGTCAAATTGACGCTGTGGGACGCGGATCGGCGCCATCGCCGCGAAGCCACGGTTTTGGAAGGGCAGATCGCGGACTTGGACGTAGCCGAACGCCTGATGCGGGAAAATCTCCAGAACAATCCGGACGTGATGCGCTTCGACCGCTGGGCCCTGGAGCGCGAAAAAGAAATCATGGATGTTTATATCGCCGGACTTCGCGAGAGGCTCGACGCCGCGCAAACCCTCACCGAACGCCTGCGGTTGCTCGATGACTTGGCCGAAGCCGCGAGAGAATCGAGCCGCATTTATCTTGAGCTGGCGCGCCTGCCGCGCCTGGCCGCCCCCGCCACGCCCCCCAGACGCGAACGCTATCGCGTCAATGAATTTGCGCCGCTGATTCAGCAAGCCGAATCCCGCTCCAGGACTCTGGCCAAACTCGCGTTGGAAACCCAGGTCGCCCAGCATCTGGAGGAAGCCGCTCAGGCCCGGTTCAACCTCGGCGTGCGTTTGGGCGCGCGCTGGAATCCGGTCAACAATATCTGGTTTGAAACCAATACGGCTATTTTCACCACCGGAGGCTGGGGCATGCTCTTGCCTTCCATCGAATTAGCCATCAAATCTTCCGGCACGAGCCGGGTGGAAGAACGCTTCGCCCATGCCCTGGCCCGGGCCACGGTTGCGGACAGGGACTTGCAGTCTCTGGACCTGCGACGGCAAATCGTGGAAGCCTACCTCAGGCTGGTTTTTTCCGAATCCGCGAAACGGGAACTGATCCGCCGGGCCGAAGAATCCCAAGACCTCAGCGATATCGCGCGATTCAATATCGAAATCCTCGAACTGCGTATGGCCGTGCAAAAAGAATCGCTGCGCCTGCTCATCCTGCTGGGCCTTGACCCCAATACGCACGAACTCGACCTGGAAGAACTCATGAGAAGAAACCCGGTATCCACGGCCGAAGCCCTGCGCCCCTGGATCGAATCCAACCTCTCGCGCGCGCCGGAAATTCAACGCCGGGCGCTGGAAGCCCGGCTGGAAGTCGTGCGCGCGATGGAAGGCAAATTGCTGCTGAGGGAACGCGGCATGAATATCCGCACCGATCCCATCGGCGCCTTGTTCCAGGTGGTCGGCGATATCGTAGCCGGACTTTTCGGCGAAGAAGGGCCGACCGGATCGAGCCAAGTGGATTTAATCGCGGTGCGGCGCCACCGCCTGGAGCTGGAACGCACGCTGGAGCGCTATGACCGACAAATGGTCATCGATCGAAACCGGGCCACGGTGCGCCTGGGCTCGGCCGAGCGCGCCATCGCCGAGGATCCTTCGATGATGAACCGTTTAAACCGCGAACTGGCCTGGTCCGCGTCCATCGCCAAAGGCTTCAGCGGCACGATCACGTCAAGGCACACGCCCCTGATCACGGAGCGGCGTTCCGAGCCTCTCTTGCGCTGGGGCGCGCGCGTTTACGTCACCGAAGAAGCGGACCCCACGCCGGGAACAGCCGGACGCTCCAAGCGTTTCTTCGATCCCAATACCCGCCATCAAGTCACGTATTATGAAGGCATGATTCAAATCATGCTCTCGCGGCCGCAAATGATCAACCCGCGCCTCTTGGCCCGCGCCGAGGAGCTCGAGCGCGAGCGCGAAGTGCGCACGGAGCGCATGGAAAGCGATATGCGCCAGTCGCGGCTTTCCGGGCTCGTTTGGCGACACCAATACCTGACCGACCGATTGAACGAAGCCGTCGATCAGGCTCTTCGCGAACGCATCGCCGGCCGCATCCGGGAAACCGAAAATCAAATCCAAAGCGAATTCGCCCTCGTTCCAGAAGAATATCCCTCCGTAATCCGCGCCCACCCCATAAATACCGATGATTTGAATGTTTTAGTCAACACGGCTCTGCGCTACGTCGTCGGCGACGCGCCCGTGCTGGGCAGCCTGCAATCAGATTTGGCCATCGGCCGCCTTCAGGGTCAGGCAATCGTGGACAACCTGCGCTACCAATCCATGAGCCCGTCCTTTGTCCTGGGCTACCTAAGGAACGGCATCATCGGCGGCATGATGGTGTCCGCGCCCACGGCCGGGCGAACGCCGGGGGCGGATTTATTCCGGGACATTGATTTCGTCATCCATTCCAATATCGCCTCGGTGCTGGCCGCCGGCACTTTAGCCGGCGACGCCCGGGAACGGCTCGCTCAAAACTACTTCGCCCTGCGCTACTTAGTCGATGAACTGGCCCAACGGGAAGTTTTCCTCTACAACCTAAAAACGGAGATGGAACGCGATCCAAGCAATATCGATTTGCTCGATCACTACCACAATGCCTTTGAAGAGACCCTGCTGGCAACGTCCAAAATGCACGAGCTTTACCTGCAAATCGAGGCTGATTTGAAGCTTCTGGGCATTCAAATTCCCAGAGGCCTCGGCCGGGGCAGCCGCGATCCCTGGACCATGGACCGGCGCGTGCGCGCCATGGGCAACGCCGAAGCCTTGAGCCTGGCCCGTGAAATCAATCCCACGCCCGTGGCCCGCTGGCATGAACTGACGCCCGATGAAAAACAAGCCCGCCTTGAAGCCTGGGGCACGCAAATTAATGCGCGCTTGACGGCTTTGCCCGAGGACGAACGGTCCAATGTCGAGAACATGGCCCAGCGCATCCGCAGGGACGCCTCCCTGCGCTTCAGGCGGGACAACCGGCCGGCCGGAGTCCTGACCGCGCTTGAGGCCGACGGCAACGCCGCGTACGGAGCCACGCTGGTGGTCAGCGCCCTGGAACTTGAAGAATGGCGCACCCAGCGGCGCTTGACGGCTTATGATTCGGGAACCGGGCAACGCATCAGCCTGTCCGATGAATTGTTGGAGGACCCTTCTCGAAGAATTTTCTTGGCGCCGTTCAACTACAGGGGACAGGCGCCAAGCACGATTCAAGAAGCCGCGGCCGCCGGGTTTATGGAATTTCACCCCGGGCGCGAGGAAACGGCCCGGTCATTTAACCTGGTCACGCGCCGCTTCGAAGAAAACGAAGGCCGGTGGTTAAGGGAGCAGGCTTATCACAGCAACCCCGACTCCTTCGCAGTGATGAATCCGCACCGCGGCGCGCCGGAAACGCCAAGCAGCGAAAGCGAACAGGAGCCCATCCGCGTCCTGCTTGAAAGCGAAGCCTTTGAGCTGGCCTCAAGACGGCAACTCGTTTTATGGCGGCGCAGCACGCAGCGGGCGTTAGATCCCACTTACATCGCCAATCGCACTTTTTGGCAGCGCCAAGCCATGGAAATCTATTTAAACGGCGACTATTATTTCACCGGGCAAGGTGGGGCCAGGGTCTGGACCTTCGAGGAATTATTGAGGGACGGCCGCCTTTTGGTATTCGAAGAAAATCCCATCGAGGGGGTCCCAATGCGCATCAGCCCGGAAGAAATGAACGCGCCCAATGCGCCCAACCGGAGCCTTCGCTTCTTCGCCTATTTCGGCCGGACTCCGGAAATTTTAGCCGGCATTCAGACAGCCGATGAACTCGATCAATTCGGCGCGGATGTCCGCGAAATCACCTCGACTCAAAACGGCGACAGCCGTTTAAGGCGCGACGCCCATCGCGAACTTAGGCGCGCCATGCAATCCGCCTATGTGTACTTGAAAACGTCCTACGGTTTTTTGATGAACGAACAAGGGCGCATCGAAAAAGTTTTCATGTCGGACGACGATCTGGACGAGGCGCAAGACCATCACCCTAAAAACAGATTGTTTAAATCAAACGACATGACCGTTGTTTTGGATGCGGACGGCAATATCGTCGAAGCCTTAATGACGGCCTTAGACGGCTCCCAGTGGCGCCAACGCTTCGGCGGCGCCGGACCGGCGACGACGCGTTGGCACCGCAACTGGGGAGCCATTGAAATCGACCGGGATTTCCGCGTGCGCCGCATCGTCAACAAGGACACCACGCAAGACGGGCCGCTCTCTTCCTGGGCTTATTTCATGGATGACAATCGAATTTACCCCGTGGCCAGGAACCGCTTCCCCGGAGGAGCGGATGCGGGCTTGGCCCGGGCCGTGGCCGTGGTTAATCCCGATGCCGGCACAACCGTGGTTTACTCGGCTGACATGCTCAAAGAATTCCGCGGGGAAGTGCGCGGCAATCTGACCCGCACTCAAATCCGGCCCTGGCTGTTGACCTTGGGTTTTGCCGGCGAAGTAGTGACTCAGGCCTTTTTCACCCCCTGGCTGTTGCCTTTGACCATCGGCGTGGGCGGCGCCAACACCGCGGATCGCATTCATGCCTTAACCGGAGAGGGCGCCATGGAGCAAAGCTGGGGCTTTGCCTTGGATTTGGCCTGGGACATCGCCAATCAGGCGATTTTCCGCAAAGTTGTTCCCCAACCCCAAGATCACTTAAACGACCCCAGCGGCTACCCGCAACTCGTGGCCCGGGACCCGGCCTCGACCTGGGATCGCGCGCTTTACTATATCAGCTTGACCTTGGCCGGCAGGAACTCCGATCGCTTGGTCGAAGTTGATCCGCGCACGGATCAATCAACCAACCGGGTCGTTCGCCCCGGGGCCAAGGCTTTAGAGCGCTCGCTGCGGTATCGGGAGGAAGACTACGAAGTATTAAGAGGGCGCGTGCTGGCCGCCTTCACCGGCGGTATCGAACTGCGCGAGCGGCGCCTTGTGCCGGGCGCCTACGGCCATTGGCGCGACACCCAGCTTCAAGTCCTCCCCCAGGGGGAGACCTACACGCAAGTGGTCAATTCCTTGCGGTCCATCGGCGTGCGTTTTGCGCCGGACGGTTCATTCCTGTTGGAAGTGATGCCCACGGGTTCCGAAGTATCCGGCCAGCTCATCCCCGGCATCCCCGGAGCCGAGGCCCGCGTTCAAACCGCCGAAACCCGCGGGCGCGACCATGATTCCTGGGAGCGTATCATCAGCGGACCCGGCGGCACCGCGCATGTCCGCTTTGAAAACGGGAGGGTCGACAGCCGGCGCTTGCTCGCGGGCGCGGAGGCATTGGAAAATTGGCGCCGCCGCGTGCGTCAAACGCTCGACGCCGCGACGCAAACCATTTATGATGCGCCGACGAATTCTTATCTGTCCAGAGACGGCACGTGGCTCTTTAACCCCCAAACCATGGCCCTGGTTTTATTCGATTCAAACGGCCGGGTCCGGGAAATCCACCAGGCGTTTTTAGGCTACAACGTGGCCCGGGAAAATTTTGAAAACGAACGGCGGCGCTATGAATTTCAACGCAGCTACCCGGAACTGTTGACTCAGGGAGGCGTGGTTCACTTAAACGCGCGCGGGGATGTGACGTCGTTCGAGCTCGGCGACGAATCCGTGCGCAGCTACCTGGCCGAGCGCTTAAACGGCCGCTCCAGAGAAGACGTGTTGGCCGTCGTCCGGCAAGACTACACGTTTAGCCGGCCGGACGGGGGCCAAGACGTGATCGTTTTTTCCGCGGATTCGATCGCGGCTTATGAGGCGGCCTTGCGCGCCCGCGCCGAGCGCTATGGCGTCATCCGTTCCGCGGCAAGCCCGGCTGCGCCCTGATCGCCCACCCCCCAGACTGCTGGGGTCCCGCCTCCGGCGGGCCAGCGTCCTCGGAGCTCTGCGGAAGAGGACTTGACCAAAGTCATTTGCGGCGATTTTGTCAAAGTGATAATTTGATTGTCCTGATGAATAAATTCTTGCTTCAATCAGCCCTGGTCTTGCTAGCCTCCATGACCGCCTTAGCACAGGCCAGCACGCACCAATTTGATGCCGCGAATATTTTAAACACCCATTATCGAACATCCACCATGCGCGCGCTGGGAAGCAACCAAACGACGTATTATTTCAGCGGGCAGGAGGAAAAACCCGGGGAAGAGGCCGGCGCCCTTGAAAACATTTTCATGGACGGGTACGGAAAGTTCTATATGCTGTTGACCCCGCAGGGCGGACGGCCCAACGCCATCGATACCGTGAGCATTTATCGCCCCGCGCGCAGCATGAGCGGCCCGGTTTATGAACTGGGCGGTTCCCGCTATGAAGTTAAATACGTGCCCAGGAATATCGTCCAAAATAAATTTATGGGGGATCTTTATTTAACTCCCGAAACGCGGGGCCTTCAGAGCCACACGATCCCGATCGAGGACCTGTTGGGCGGGCTTTACGATACAGCCCGCGCTCTCGGTTCTCATCCCTTTAAAATCGCGTACTTTTCAAAAATCGGACAGCGCGGACGATGGGTTTATCTCATGAATAATGTCCGCCCGGAAAACTATCAGGCCTTCCGCCGCTTTCATGTGGACGCGGCCGACATTCCCGAAAACGGCGGGGCTGATCCCGATCAGAAAAAAAGCGTAACCTTTGAGCGGTATCGCTTTGATCTGGCCTTTATTACGGTCAACGGCCGGCTGATGCTTTGGGTCCGCGTCACTCCTCCCTAATTCGTAAAATTTCACCATGGCTATCGCAGCAAAGAAAGTAACGCTGCTCGGCGCTTTCCGAAATTACGCCAACCTGCTGGCCCGCGTCAAAATCGAGGACGCCCAAGGCCGTTCTCTCGGCGAATCGGGTTTCAAGCGCGCGCTCGATCTCATCATCAAACAGAATAAACTCGGCAAAAAACTATGTTTTATCGGCAATGGGGGCTCGGCCGCCATTGCCAGCCATCAAGCCACGGATTTTTTCAAAAACGGCGGGGTGCGCGCCGCATCCTTTAACGACGCGTCGATTCTCACCTGCCTGGCCAATGATTACAACTACACCGAAATTTTCAGCCGGCAAATCGAACGCATGACAAACACCGGGGATATTCTTTTTGCGATCTCAAGCTCAGGCAAAAGCTCCAATATCATTAAAGGCGTTGAAGCTGCCCGGCGCAACGGCTGCCATATCGTCACCTGCTCCGGCTTCGACGAGAACAACCCGTTAAGACGTTTGGGCGAGGTCAATTTTTACGTTCCGTCCCATTCCTACGCGCATGTGGAAAACGCGCATTTGCTGATCTGCCACACCTTTGTGGACGCCTTGATGGCCCTGCGCGGCGAACCGCCCTTCTGGCTGAACTGACGATTCGATTACGATGACGGCCTGTTGTCGTTTGAGGAATTCAACTGATTGAGAATCCGCATGGGAATGACCAGGTCGATTTTCGATCCGTAACTCGACGACTGAGTCACAAACTCATAATTGGCCCGCTCCGCGAATTTTTTCCAAGGAGAATTGGCGTTGCCGATATTATTGGAATCAGCGGAAAAAATAGCCTTTAGATCGGCCACGGTAAACGCATTCCCCTCGTCATGAATCACATAATCGTCATAGGTCAGCTTGATATCCTTATTGTCCGATGTCTTAGCCAGCGTAGCGCTGCAAACACTGGAGCCAGAGCCTTGCAAGCAATAGGTAACCTCCGTGGTAAAACGAAGCTTTAAAGCATCGTTGAAATTAGTCGCAAACGATGGATCAGACATATCCTTACCGTCCATATAGAACTTAGCCGTTCTAAAGTATCCCTCTTGGCCGGAATAAGCGGTATTCAAAGCATCCAACGTGTTGGCCGCGTTCAAGTGTGTGCCCGCCCCGGGTCCGCCCTGATCGCCGACCGTCGTCCCGGCATCCGCGCTTTCAAAATACTTGTAGAAAAATGGGGTGGTCAAATCGCCGGAGGCCACGGGATCGGTCAAGCATGATCCGGTAAACGACGGGACGCATTGGTACACATTGCCGGCGGCAAAACCATTGGCTACGCTGATGTCCGAGCCCTTGACGCCGGTCCCGGGAACAAGATGCGTCAACAAATGCGTTTGCCCGGCGTCCGATACGGCGACGTAAGTATGATCGAAGATCGTCTCCCACCAGACGCTCCCGCTGCCGCAACCCGCAACCGTGCATAATTTGACTGGGTTGCCGCCGAATTTGGCGTCGATCCAATAATCCTTGGTGTTGGACATAAACCACATGCTTTTTGTGGCCCAGTATTCCGGCGCTCCTGTTCCGGGCTTGGAATACAAACTGCCCAAAAAACCGGAACCCAACTGATCAGGCAAAGCCTTGTTGGCGTAAATATCCCAGCGGGAAAAATTAAAGCTCTGATCGCGCGTATTGAGCGTCACCCAGGAAATGCTGTCCGCAGTGGGGCGCACGATGTAAGATTCCGCGCGTACGCGCAGCCCGAAGGCGTCGATTAATGTTTTGCCGTCTTGGGCCACGGCGTTTTTCATCTCAAGCGCGGCCGCGGCTTCGATGGCTTCTCTGGTCATGTCTAAGCGCACCTCGCGGGTGATTTCCTGTTTGGCCTTCTCATCTTTTTTATCATCCTTCTTATCTTTGGTCTGATCGCCGGCCGCGCCCTGCTGATTGCCCAAACCATCGACGGTCACGGAAACGCTTTCCCCGGCTTTCAGCAGCATTTCGCTGCCCTTATTGTCCGCGACCGCGACCAAGCCCTCCAGCACCGAAACCTGGGTGTGCTGATTGGAGGGATCGACATTCACCTCGAATTCCGTGCCCCGGACCGCGCAAACCGCGGTTGGGGTGATAACGGAAAACTGCCGGACCCTGATTTTTGAAACAAAAGCCTTTAATCGTCCGAAATCAAGCTTGAAGCGGAAATTTTTCTCCTCAAGAAAATCAACCAAAAAAACCGATGAGGGCTGGAGTTCGATTTTCGAGGCATCATCGAGCGTGATCACGGCCCGGGCTTTGTTGGATGTCCTCACTCGGTCGCCTTGCGTAAGATCAGTCGTTCCGCGAGGCTCGACCGGCTGCCAATCGTTTTTGCCGGTTTGCATCACCTGCACTTTGCCTTCGATCACTTCGAGCGTCGCTTTTTTGGCGGACCAGCCGCTGGCCGGGACCGCGGCCATCAACGCCGATAAAACTAAAAATCCGGGAATCGTTTTCATGACGCTCTCCTCCCTCTCAACTTAAAACGCGAACAAAAATAGCTTACTCCAAAGAGGCCTCCAACGCAAGGAGAGTTTGCTCACAAGTCCGGCCGTCGTCAATTTTTTTCATCGAACGCCAACAGCAAACGTTCCAGAACCAAAGCCGGCGTCACATTGGCGTCAAGCTGCCTGCGGGCTTGCAATAATGCCTCGAGTTTTTGAAAATGACCGCGCGTCGGGCGGCGCCGCCACAAATTCAACACCCCGGCTTCCAACTCATCCATAAACCCGGCCACTTCTTTCCTCGCCGAAGCCGCATTTTTGAAACGGGCCGTGCGCTGGGATAAATTATAGGCCTCATGCGGCGAGTAACCGGGAGCCCTGTCGTCTTGATGATCGGGCAATCCGCCTTGTTCGATCATCCGGGCCGCCTGCTCTAAAGAACCGTGGCTGGCCCGTGCCGTGCGCCGGGCCCGCTCTTCGCTGAGGCCGAATTGGCGCGTCAAAATAACGGTCAGCGCGTCTTCAGCCAGCGGCTGAAAATAAATTTTCATGCCGGCCCTGGAAACGATGGTGGGCAACAGGCGGTCTTCGGAGACAGCCACCCAGAGCCAATGGCAGTGCGCCGGGCTTTCTTCGAGAATTTTCAACAGCGCCACCTGAGCCGCCGGGGTCAAATCCTCGGCGCCGTCAATGATGCAAACGGAATGGGCGCCGGAAAACGGCCGGCGCCTGAGCATGGAAACGGTTTCGCGCAGCGTGTCCACGCCCAAATGCTGCGCTGACGTCCCCTTGCCGGAACGCTGCTCCTGATACGCCAAATCAACAGTAACACAGTCCGGGTGCACGCCTTTGGCCGCTTGCGCGCAGCTAGGGCAGCGGCCGCAGGCGCCGTCTAAGGGGTCCGGCTCCCGGCATAACAGGGCCTGGGCCCAGGCCGAAGCCCCGCGCTTGCGGCCCACTCCAGACAACCCTAAAAATAATAGAAATTGTGGGCGCGCGCCGCTCGCCCACAGCTTCCCCAAAATTCCAGCGGCCCGTTCTTGACCGATGATGCCTGAGAAACTCACTGAAACAGCCTCCGGCTCTTTGCGAATCGCCGGAATTTCGGATGGCGCTTGATCAAATGCTCGATGGTTTCACGAAGCCGGTCGACCGGCTCGTCGGCGGGCACCAAAAAAATATCGGACCGCCGGCGGCTTAATTCAATATACGCGCGCCGGACTTTCTTCATAAAAGCGGCTTTCTGTTCCATGCGATCGCGCTTGCGGCCCATGCGTTTCAAGGACACGGAAACGGGCAGGTCGAGCACAACGGTCAAATCCGGCTTAATGCCGAAAGCAGCCCAATGATTTAAACGGTCGACCAAGGACAGGTTCAAGCCTCGCCCGGCCGCCTGATAAGCCAAAGTCGCCAGCGTAAACCGGTCGCAAATCACCAATTTGCCTTGGCGCAAAGCCGGCGCCACTTTGGAGGCAACATGTTCGGCCCGGCTGGCCTCATAAAGCAAAAGCTCGGCCATGGGGGAAACGTTCCCTTTAAAATAAAGAAGGATGCGCCTGATTTGCTCGCCGAGAACGGTCCCTCCGGGCTCTCGCGTTAAAATCAGAGGGATGCCAAGGCGTTTAAAAGCGCCGGCCAGCAAGCGGGCCTGCGTTGATTTCCCGCATTTATCGATGCCTTCGAAAACAAGAAAAAAACCCCGGCGCACGTGTGGATTATCCCAAATGAATGCTGTTTTATGAGCGGCCCGGGACAAACTCCGCGACGTCGGCCGAAAGGCCGAAAAAACGGCGCGTCGCCTGGACAATGCGCCAAGACGCCCGGCCGTCGCCGAAAGGATTGCGGACGCGCGCCATCGCGCGATAGGCCGACGGTTGTTCAAAAAGCGGACGGACCGCCTTGAGGATATTTTGAGAGGTGACCTCGCCGATGACCCGGGCGCATCCGGCGGCAACGGCCTCAGGGCGCTCGGTCACGCGCCGCAAAATCAACACCGGCTTGCCGAAGGCCGGGGCCTCTTCCTGAATGCCGCCGGAATCCGTCAGCACAAGGTACGACCGGCGCAAAAGCTCGATCAAATCCATGTAATCGAGAGGCGCGGTCAGCGTGACTCGCGAAACGCCTTTAAGCATCCGGCGGGCCGTCCGCTGAACATTGGGATTGAGATGAACCGGATACACGACCACGGCGTCCTGATACCGGCGCGCCAAAGCCGCAATCGCCTTACAGATTTCCTCCAGAGGACGGCCGAAATTCTCCCGGCGATGAGCGGTCAATAAAATCAGGCGCGATGCGCGGCCCATCATGCCCCGACCGCCGAACAACCGGCGCAGCGATGCATCAGAGAAGTCGCGGGTTTGATTACGGATGCCGGCCAAGGCATCGACCACCGTGTTTCCAGTGACGGTGATTGTCTTGCGGCCGATCCCTTCCTTGATCAAATTGCGCTTGGCCAAGCGTGTGGGCGCGAAATGAAGGGCGGCGACGCGATCCGCCATAATGCGGTTCATTTCTTCGGGAAAAGGATTAGCCAAATCAAAGGACCGCAGCCCGGCTTCCACGTGGCCCACGGGAATTTTCAAATAAAAAGCCGCCAACGCGCCGGCCATCACCGTGGTCGTATCACCCTGAACCATGACCAAATCAGGGCGGATTTTGCGATAGAGATCGGCCAATCCGTTTAAGGCGCCGGTGGTGATATCCGCCAAGGTTTGATTCCCGGTCATAATGGATAAATCATGATCAACGCGCAGGCGGAAGGCAAAAATCACTTGATCGAGCATTTGCCGGTGCTGTCCGGTGACGCAGACCACGGCGCGGAACGCCGCTTCTTTTTCGAACGCGCGGATCACGGGAGCCAGCTTAATGGCTTCGGGGCGAGTCCCGAACACAAAAAGAATTTTTTTAGGCACGAACGCTCCGGCTAGTGATAATGGAAAGGATGGTGCGAGAAACGGAATCCGACCAGCATGCGATGCGTCTCCTCGAGATCCCCGTACCAGCCGAACGCGTAATCCGCGAAGAACCGGCCCGTATCCAAGCCGAAACCGAAGGTGGGCCCGCCCCGGAATGACTCCCGCTCAAGACGCCAGCCGCCCCGAAGCGCGAATAATTTGCCGATATTCAACTCCGCTCCGCCGCGCTGATGGAAGGAACGTTCTTCATGAACCAAATCATAAGCAAAAAGCAAGCGGATGTACTCGGTAATCTGAAAAGGATACGCGGCTCCGGCTCGAGCCACCAGCGGCAACGGGTCGCTGTCTTGAATGTATTTCAATCCGGTGCCGAAATTTGCCAATGACAGGCCCAGGCTTAATTTTTCAAAATTGCCCAAATAACCGAGGCTGACGCCCACGGCATTGGCCTCATATTGGCCGGCCAGCTCGGAATTGATGGCGGTGAGCGTCATGCCCAAGCTGTGGATGCCTTCCGAAAAAGCGCCGTCGCCGAAGCCGCCCTTTAAAAAATACTCCGCGTAGCCGAAACTCCAGGCAATATCGCGCCCTGCGGTCAGGGTTTCGGTGCGGTCAAGGCTGCCGTCGGGCTTTAAATAATTGGCTTCTATTTTTCCGTGATCCACATGGCGCAACGTGGTAAAAATCGAAACGCCGCCTAATTCGCTGAACCCGCGAAAATCCAAAGGCTGGGCATAGCCCAAAAAAGCGAGCGTGGAATCGGTCAATAGATTCTGCTGTGAAAAAGCCACGTCCGAGTAATTGGAGCGGGCCACGGTGGCCGGATTGTAAATGGAGCCGTTTGAGCCGTAAGCCAAGGCCACGCCCGTATCCCCCATGCCCATGGAACGCACGCCGGTCGGAACCAAAAGAAAAGTCCCGGCAAATGTTCCGGCTGTTTCCTTGGCCTCAAGAGGAACAAGGGCGGCGATGCCGAAGGCGGTCACAACAGCGAGCGCTCTCATTATTTGACCACCACGATTTTTTGCGTCTGTTTAATGCTCGGACCTTCCAAATGCACGAAATAGATGCCGCTGGCCACCATCTCGCCCGCCCCGTTGCGCCCATCCCAGTCAACCGAGGATAATCCCGCTTCCTCCTCGCGATCCACCAGCATGCGCACTAAATCTCCGTTTATGGTGTAAATGGCCAAACGATAACGCCCGGAGCCGGTGCTGGAATATTTGAGCGTGGCGCGCTGACCCCGGACAGGATTGAAAATATTGTTGTAAGCGGTCAGCTTGGCCGTATCCGAGAAAACCTTGATGGGATTGGAGACGCCCACGGAATAAACGCGGCCCAAGGCATTGCGGACGAACATCTCCATATGAATCGTGCCCACGGAAGGATACCGGTCGAAGAAATTAGCGGGCAGGGTCACGACTCCCTCGAGACGCCCGGGCAATACCGTGGTCGTGGTCACGGTCAGGAAAGAGGCCGAGGCTTCGCTGAGCTTGGTCATATTATGATCCAGAATATCCACATGATCGACGACGGCTTCGGTCGCCTGCTCGACCTCATAACCGGTCAAGCCTAAAGCCGTATACCTGATATTTCTTTGATCCGCCATGGAGGCGGAAACCTGATTCCCGGAGATGGACCCGACGGGCGCGTTAAAGCTGGGGAATAATTCGTATTGCAGGGAAGACGAATTCGTGGTGTCGTTTGAATTCTCAAGAATGGGCGCGGAAACCGCCACATAAAGAAGCTGGGGGGCAGCCAAGTTTAAGGTCACGCTCGCGTTTTGCTCGCCCACCGCGGAATTAAATTTGCCGCCAGAAGCAGGCAGCTCGAACACCGCCTCCGGCATCGCTTGCCCGACGGTCAGACGATTAATATCGTAAACGAAAAAGCCGTAAGCAAAATAAAGAAAAGATTGAGGATCAAGAGGTCTCTTAAGGGTGATTGTGACGGGCCCTGCGCCCGCGACCAGCCGGTAATAGTCCAAATCGCCGGCCGGAAAAATCGTGGCCTTTTTATTGACGCCGGAGGCCAATGCCGTGGCGGTTTGAAAACCGTCATTGGGCTCGAATGTGTCGGCCCCGGAAATGGCCCAGGAGCCGATGCCGTGATTATTGAAGATGGAGGTGATCGTGCTGTCGAAGCGGCCGGCGCTGGTGGTAATCAAAGCCTCATAAAAAGACTGGAAGCTGTCCGGAAAATAAAACATCGCATCCCGAACCAAATTCTTGGTCAAGCTCGGACCCAAAGCCGTGCGCAAGTCCCACAAAGCGCCCGAAAGAATCAAGCTGTCGTCATGAATTTCGCCAACCCAGTCATTCGGATATTTTTTCTTGGAGCTTTGATTTAACTCGCGCACCAAAAAAAGTTCAAGCTCCGCTCGATCGGGAAACGCGAAATCGCCGAACGTTGTTTTGCCCAGCGCAGGATAATTGACATTGAAGGCGTCGAGCGCGAAAAAGTCCGAGTAAGCTTCGGAAATGGCGCCGTCCTGGCCGAAATTCGCGATATTGTAAATATGATCGACGACCAAATGCGTGTATTCATGGTAAATAACATCCGTAGCCAAGGCGATATTGCGGTTGAAATTCAAGTCCCCGCCCTCGCCGAACGCCAGGATATCCGTTTCAGGATCAAAAAAAGCGTTGACCAGCTCATCGCCGAAATTAACATGAATAACCGCGGGGCGAGTGGAAAGAACGGCATTGTACCGCTCGCTTCCGGCGGTAAAATACCCGTGCATTTCTTCAATATGCTTCAGGGCATTGGAAGTCACGACATTCAGCGCGCCGTTGGCATCGAGCCTGATCAGCGTCAAATCATTATTCCCAATGACGCCCGCCTCGCTGAATCCGGCAACAAGAGGACGCCCAAAAGGATCCATGACCAGAGACTGCCCTCTATCCTGACCAATTCCGCCCTCATAGCCGAATAACCCGCTGCTCCCGAAAGAAGTGTCGATAGAACCGGTATCTAAAATTCTCAAAACAACCAAATCTTCGTTGCTCACTGAGGCTCTGTCAGCGAACCCCGCGACTAAAATGCGCCCCGATGAGTCAAGCGTGACGGCGTGCCCGCGATCATCGTCTTGCCCGCCGTCAACGGCGAACAGCCCGCTGCTCCCAAATGAAGTGTCAATCAAACCGCTTGCCGATAACCTCCATACGGCAATGTCTTCGTTGCCATCGGTCAAACGTTCGCTATACCCGGCTACGATAATGCGGCCCAAAGAATCCACAACCACGCCCTGACCGCGCTCATCATCGGGACCCGCATCATAGGCAAAAACCCCATTAATCCCATCCGCGTCGCCGTTAGAAAAACTAGTGTCCAAAATACCGCTGGAATTCAGTCTCCACACCGCCATATCTTCATTGGTTGCAGACAATCGTTCCGTGTAACCAGCGACAATAATCGGCCCGGAGGAAAGGACAACGATGGCATTACCCTCATCAGAATCATCCCCCGCCCCGTTATAGCTGAACACCCCATCTTCTCCTGCAGTTGCAAATGCCGTGTCAAGCAGCCCGTTGGAGGAAAGCCTCCACACGGCCATGTCCCGATTGGTTGCGCTTTGGAGAAAGCCCGCCACCAAAATACGCCCGGAAGAATCAATGGTAATGGCATTGGCTTGATCGGTGCCGTTCCCCGCCCCGTTATAAATATAAACGCCGTCGACGCCGTCCGCGTCGCCGTTGGAGAAAGTGGTATCTAGAATGCCGTCTGCGCTGAGCCTCCAAACAGCCGCGTCCTGATTCGCTGCCGTCAAAAAACCCGCTACCAGAATACGGCCTGAAGAATCGATGGCCATCCCTCTGGCTTCATCGGCGCCATTGCCGGAGCCATTAAAAACAAACACGCCGTTGACCCCGTCCGCGTCGCCGTTGGAAAAACTCGTGTCCAATGTGCCGTCCGCATAAAACCTCATCACAATCAAATCATTGCTGGTGTCGTTGTCGCTGGCGCCGGCCACGACAATGCGTCCCAAATGATCGATGGCAACGGCATAGGCCTCGTCTTCGTTATGCGCCGCTGTCGCCGGCGTCGCGATATTGCTTGAAATCAACACGCCGTCCGAATCAAAAAACCGCAAATCCGGCAAAGCAGCCAAATTGACATTGGCGTTTTGAACCAAACAATTGATTCGATTAACCTGATAGCCCCCTTCATTGCCGCTGCCGTCGGTGGCGTTGGACACGAGGCGAAGATCAAGCTGAGTCCCGGTTGTGGAAAATGTTGTGAACGAACCCTTATTCTGGCCGGTGTAAACCGCCAAACGCCGATGCCCGGTCGACTGCAAAACCTCGACAAAATCCAAATCTTCCTGCCCGCCAGAATCCTCCGTCGGTTGAAAACCGACGTCAAAGGCGCTGAAACGGACATTTGAAAAAACGGTTCGATCCGGGCATATATATTGCTGAAGAAGCCGGCTGCTGACCGGATAAGGCGATGCGCTTGCCGAAGAAACATTGACGAAACTCCACGCCGCTCCCCCTTCGGCATAGATAGGATTCGTTCCTTTTTCATCGATCACCGCGGCATAAGTGGTTCTTAAAACCGCGAATAACGTGCTGGCGGCCAAATATCCGGACCCGGCATAATCATAACGTCCAAAGGCATTAGTGGGAATCAGCGTTAAATTGCCGGTATTATCCCCCTGAACAACCTCAAGACCGCGAACGGTCGAAAGAATGCCTGTCGCGCCTTCATTCGGATCCCTTTGAAAATGCCTCAATCTGGCCGGAAAAGATTTGAGCTCATTGATATCTCCGACCAATTCTCCGGTATGCGCGTCCACATACACGCTCCACAAACCATGATTCTTCCTTGGATCGCGGGTGGGTTTAACGAAACGGAAGCGGAATTTCCAGGCCAGTCTTGTTTTGCCTTTTTTCGTTGGGTGCCCGGCTTCCTCGAAACGCTTAGGAAGATAAACCAATTGCCCCTTGGCATCGATCGGGAAACCCTTGGCCCATTCGCGAATAACCACGGCTAAGGCTTCGGCTTCCGAAATTTTAGGCTTGGGGTTGACGCCGGCCACGCCGGAATCAAGGCTGGAAAAAGCGGCAAAAACGCGGTTGTCCGGGGTCAAATGCGCGGAAACACGAGAAAACTCAACCGGGATGCCGTCATAGCGCTCACGAAACAGAATATTTCTTTCACCGGCGCTCGGATGATCGCGATCGAGCTCAAGGGCCAAGCGTTGCTGAATATAGTTGTCCGCCGCGGGCCCGAAGGCGGCCGGGGCATAACCGCGGGCTTCCTCGGGAGGATTAAAAAACAGCTTGCGGTTCTCTTGAATAAAGTCAACGGCCACGTCGCGAGGATCGCGGCCGGCTTGAGCCTCGGCCTTAAAATTGTAAGCGCTGCGGATTTCCTGGGTTTGCCCGTCGAAACGGAAACGAGACCGTTCTTTTTCCGAAAGATTTGATTTGAGCCGGTTCAACTCATCCAAGGAAACCTGGGCCCGCTCTGCCTGGGATTGGGCGTAGGCCGGGGCCGAACCTAAAAAGAAACCCGCCGCCAAAGCCCGCAGGCCGGCGGTCAATAACTTGCTTATCCCCCCGTTAAATGATCGCTTGGTTTTGTTCAATGTACGACCAATTCCACGCCTCGCCAAGCCCCCGGATAAGGGGCCGGCTTCGGCGGAAGAAATGTTTATACCAAAATTAACAGGCATGAACCCAAATAAGTATACGCGCCCGCCCTAAGACGGCCCGGTGATTTTACTCACATCGCAAAATCCCGATTCAGCGATTGCCTCTTGCGAAAGAGCATAAGCTTGTGTACATTTACAATGTCTATGGCCCACTCCGAAGCCGTTTCATTGTTGAAAAAAATTTCCATTTTTGAGGGCATGGGCGGCGCTGATTTAAAGCGCCTGGCTTCCATTGCGCGCGTGCATCAAGTGCCCAAAGGCATCCTGATTTTCGAGAAACGCATGGCCGGCAATCATCTGTTCGTGGTGATGAAAGGCCGGATTAAAATTTATTCAGGGCTCGATCAAAGCAACAAGAAAAAAACATTCGCTTACTTGGAACCAGGCGATTTTTTTGGGGAAATGAGTCTGTTGGATAAAAAAGGCCGGTCCTTATCCGCCCAAGCCATGGAAGAGACCGAACTGCTGACCATCTCACGCAAAGAATTTCAGCGCCTGCTTCTTGAAGAACCTCAATTCACCTTAAACGTCACTAAAACGCTGATCGAACGCCTGCGCCGGGCCAACGAGGAAATCGAGGCATTGACCTTTCGTTCGCTGTACGGCCGGGTCTGCCGCCAAATCCTGGAAATGGCCAAAAAATACGGCAAAGGCGGCAAATCAGGAGGCTCCATCCCCATGTCCGTAACGCACGCCGAGTTGGCTGACTTGGCGGGCACAGCCAGGGAAATGGTCACTAAAGTGCTTTCTTCGCTTAGACGCCTGCGCGTCATCGATTACGAGGACCACCGCATCAGAATCCTCTCGGACAACAAACTTAAAGAGTTGTCCCAATCCGAAAATTAACCGGCAGCGCCTCAGGTGGGCCAGCGTCCTCGTAGCTCTGCGCAAGAGGAAACCATATAATCGCCTAGTGACTAAGTTTCAGGCCGTTCGCGGCACCAGGGATATTCTGCCTCCGTCGGTGGACGAGTTCGTTAAGCTCGAATCCACGGCCAGAACAATGGCCCGGCTCTGGGGCTTTGAGGAAATCCGCACGCCGACGTTCGAGGAAGCCGGTCTTTTTTCCCGGGGCGTCGGAGAAAACACGGATATCGTAGAAAAAGAAATGTACGTGTTCACGGACCGGGGTGGACGGCAATTGGCCCTGCGGCCCGAAGGTACGGCCTGCGCGGTGCGGGCCTACCTGGAAAATAATCTAAGCCAGAAAGAAAACAGCCGCCGGCTTTTTTACATCGCCAATATGTTCCGCGCCGAGCGCCCTCAAGCCGGCCGTTACCGGGAATTCGAGCAAATCGGATTTGAAATCTTCGCCGATCCTTCCCCGGCCGCGGATGCCGAGCTGATTACCTTGGCCCTGGCCATCCTTAATGAATATGGGTTAAAGAACCCCGCCCTGGCCATCAATTCCATCGGTTGCCCGAATTGCCGGGGGCCTTATCGCCGGGCGCTCAAAGAAGCCTTGGACAAAATAGCCGGGGAACTCTGCGAGGATTGTCAAAAACGCTTGGACAAAAATCCTTTAAGATGCCTGGACTGTAAAACCTGCGGCCCCAAAGCCCAAGCCGCGGCCCCAGCCTTCGCCCTTTGCGCGCAATGCGCGGCGCATGAATCAACCGTGGAATCCTTGCTGCGCTCAAACGATGTCTCCTTTAAAAAAGACCGCTCCATTGTCCGGGGCTTGGATTATTACACGCGCACGGTTTTTGAAATCTCGGCCGCGCAATTGGGAGCGCAAAACGCCGTGGCCGGAGGCGGCCGCTATGACGGGTTGGTCGAGTTGCTAGGCGGAACCCCGACCCCGGCTTCCGGGTTCGCTTTGGGCGTGGACCGCGTTATCGAAGCCAAAACAGCGGGCCAAGCCGTTGATTCAGCCCGCGGCCGTCAAGCAGTTTTTGCGGTGATGGTTAAACCCAGCTCCGCGACCCTCGATTACGCATTCGGCATTATCCACGATTTACGCAAGCAAGGCATTGCCGTGTTCACCCCCGGGTACACAGACAGCATGAAAAGCCAAATGCGCCAAGCCGGACGTTCCGGCGCCGAACTCGCCTTGATCGTCGGGGACGAAGAGTGTCAAAATCAACGCGTGGTCATTAAAGAGCTGGGCAGCGGGCAACAAGAAACCGTGATCCGCGCCCAATTAAGCGCGCATTTAAAAAATCGGCTTAATTCCTGATGCTCAGAACCCACACCCTAGGCCAGATTGGGCCAAAAATGATCGGGCAGCGCCTGATTGTGGCGGGTTGGGCTCATACCATCCGCGACCACGGCGGCGTGCTCTTCATCGATTTACGGGACCGCTCCGGACTTCTGCAATTAGTGTTCCGGGATGAGCGCCTTGGCCAGGAAGCTAAATCAGTGGGCCTTGAATTCGTGCTCCAGGCCGAAGGAACGCTGCAAGGCCGTCCTTCGGGCACGGAAAATCCCGATCTGCCCACGGGTTCGGTCGAATTGGTGGTCGATCGCTTTAAAATATTAAACACGTCAAAGCCCCCGCCTTTTCCTATTTCCTCCAAAACCATCGAGGCCGGGGAAGAGACAAGGCTGAAATACCGCTACCTTGATCTCCGCCGCCCAAAAATGACCCGGGCGATGGAAGCCCGGCATGAATTTTGCCAAGCCGTGCGCTCGGTTTTAAACCGGGAAAAATTCTGGGAAATCGAAACCCCGATTTTGACCAAATCAACGCCGGAAGGCGCCCGCGATTTTCTGGTTCCCTGCCGCATGATGCCGGGAAATTTCTACGCCTTGCCCCAGTCCCCCCAGATTTTCAAGCAAATGCTCATGGTCTCGGGCATGGATCGCTATTATCAAATCGCCCGCTGTTTCCGGGACGAGGATTTGCGCGCGGACCGTCAGCCGGAATTTACGCAAATCGACCTTGAGATGAGTTTCGTGGATACGCCTGATGTCATGGATTTGGTGGAAGGCCTGGTGGCGGAAAGCCTGGACAAAGCGTTCGGCGTCAAACTAAAGCTTCCCTTCGAACGCCTGGGCTTCGAAGAAGTGATGAGCCGCTACCAGACGGATAAACCGGACCTGCGCTTCAGGGCTTACGAGCGCCGTCGCTTGAACGAATTTTTTCAGGGCACTCAATTTAAAGTTTTCAGCTCGGCCCTCAACAACGGCAAAGTGATCGCGGGTTTGACCATTCCCCAAGCCGCTTCAACGGTGTCCCGCAGCGAGTTGGATCGAAGCGTGGAATTGGCCAAAGCGCTGGGAGCCCAAGGCCTGATTTGGATGAAAATCGCTCAAGGCGCCATCGAATCCCCGGTTGAAAAATTCCTTTCCGCTCAAGAAAAAGAGCGCTTGTTGTCCATCACCCGGCCCAATGATCTTCTGCTCATCTGTGCGGAAGAGCCCAATATGGCGGACCGGGTGTTGAAAGAACTTCAAAAACGACTGGCCGGATTGTTGAATCACAAGCCCGACACAACATTCGCCTTTTGCTGGGTCCAGGGTTTCCCGCTTTTGGAATACCTGCCTGAGAACAAACGCTGGCAAGCCACGCACAATCCCTTCACGGCGCCCATGGACGAAGACGTCCCTCTATTGAAGGAAGCCCCCCACAAAGTTCGCTCGAAGCAGTATGATTTGGTCATGAACGGCGTTGAGCTGGGTTCAGGCAGCATCCGCAATCACACCCGCAGCCTTCAGGAAAAACTTTTCTCGCTGATGGGTTATGAAGCGGCGGAGGCTCAGGAGCGCTTCGGCTGGATGCTGGATGCTTTGGAGCATGGGGCGCCGCCCCATGGCGGCATTGCCTTGGGCGTTGATCGATTGGTGGCGCTGATGCTCGGCGAAGAATCCATCCGCGAGGTCATCGCGTTCCCCAAAACGCAGCGGGGCACCTGCCCGTTCTCCGGGGCGCCCTCATCCGTGGACGCGAAACAATTAAAAGAATTGGGGATAAAACTTGCCGGTTAAAAAAATCCATATTGAAAATCCGAATCACGCCATGGCTCTGTTCGGCCATGACGACACGAATTTGCAAATCCTGGAGCAGCGCTTCAAAGTCCATGCCTATGTCAAACGGGACCGCTCCTCCGGAGATATTTCCCTGGTCTTGCGCGGACCCAAGAAAAAAATCGAAAAAGCCGTCGAGTTTCTCCATGATCGCGAAGGCACGGCTGCCCTTCCCGTCAACAACCGGGAAAATCATGCCGCCGAAGAATTTGAAACGCCCGTCGCCGAACACCCGGAAGCCATTATCATCACCAACTCCGGCAAACCCCTTATTCCCAAAACAAAAAATCAGCGCGTTTACATTGAAGCCATTGGAAATCACGATATCGTGATTTCCTCGGGGCCCGCAGGCACGGGCAAAACCTTTTTAGCGGTGGCCTATGCGTTGAAATGCTTGAGGAGCAAACGCGTTTCCCGCATTGTGCTGACGCGCCCGGTGGTTGAAGCCGGTGAAAAACTGGGTTTCCTGCCCGGCGACCTTTATGAGAAGCTTTACCCCTACTTAAAACCCCTGTACGATGCGTTCTACGTGATGCTTGGCCCGGAAAAATTCAAGGCGCTTCAGGTCACGGAAACCATTGAAATCGTCCCGTTGGCTTATATGCGCGGCCGGACTCTGGAAGACGCCTTTATCATCCTGGATGAGGCGCAAAACACGACCATGAATCAGCTGAAAATGTTTTTAACGCGCATGGGCCAGGGTTCAAAAATCGTGATCACCGGAGACGTCACTCAAATTGATCTTGAAAACAAGCGGCTCTCCGGCCTGGAGGCCTCGGAACAGGTTTTAGGCGGAATTCCCGGCATCACCTTTATCCGGCTTAATGAAACGGATGTCGTCCGTCACCCCCTGGTCAAAGACATGATCCGCGCCTTCCGCAGCCGCCGCCTTAAGTTTCAAATCCCAGAACAATCGGCTTTCCAATCAGCCGCGCGCCTCACCCTTACGCTTCATCCGGGCAAAGCTTCGCGGACGGCAATTAACAAGGAAATCTTGGTCGTTTTCTGCGGGGACCGCGAGGCCCGCCGGGTCAAGAAGCTTTTTTGGGGCCGGGCCAAAGACGCTGATGTCATCAGTTTTTCCTATGACGAGCCCCCGCTCATTGAAATCCTTATTAATGTGGAACAAGCCAAACGCCAAACGCCATGGGCCCTGGAGAAAGAAATCCTCTTCCTATATATACACGGCCTCCTTCATATCTTGGGCCACGAAGACAATTCTCAAGTTAAACGCTCGGCCATGCTCAAGCTGGGCGAAAAAATTCTCAATAACATCCTCGGGGATAAATAAAATCAACTTAACGGCCCTTATAAAGGAAGTTGTTCTCAAAAACGGTTTCGGCGCTGTTGGGGTTGCGCCCATTGACTTACAGCCGCAAGATGTAGATTTCTGGAAACTATGGATTGTGGGTAAACATCACGGAGAAATGAATTACCTTGAAAATCCAAAACGAGAGTCCATCAGAAACTGGTACCCGGAGGCTCAAAGCGTGGTCCTGGCTGCTCTGTTCTACAAAGGACCGGCCGGGTCAATCCAGTCCGCGCAGCAAAAAAACCAAGGACGCATCGCCAGTTATGCTCTCTATAAAGACTACCATGATGTCATGATCGGACGCATGAAAAAAGCCCTTGAAGAGATTCGCGAGCAGGCGCCGCAAGTGGATGGGAAAGTTTTCGTGGACGCCAGCCCGATTCTTGAACGCTCGTATGCGCGTTTGGCCGGGTTGGGCTGGATCGGCAAAAACACCATGTTAATCAACAAAAAACACGGGTCTTACTTTTTTTTAGGGGGCATGGCCGTTAATGCCCGGCTTGACCCCGACCCCTGGGACCCTCTGGATCATTGCGGAACATGCACGCGCTGCCTGGAGGCTTGCCCGACCCAATGCCTGACGCCGCACACGCTCGACGCCTCCCGATGCATCGCTTACCTCACCATTGAGAAAAAAACCATCCCATTGGAACCTGATCTGGCCCAAAAAACCGGATCATGGATTTTCGGGTGCGATATTTGCCAGCAAGTTTGTCCCTTTAATCGGAAGCAACCTCAAGAAAAGAACCGTGCCGATGGATGGGAACCAAAAATTCCCGAATTTCTGGATTTAAAAACCATCCTCAACTGGACTCAAACGGATTATCGCCGGCACTTCGCCGGGCTTCCCGTTCTTCGGGCCAAATGGCGGCCATTTTTAAGAAACGCCATCATTGCCGCGGCCAATACCGGAAATGCTGATTTTATCCGGGACTTGTGTCCCTGGATGCAAGGAACGGACGCGGAATTATCCGCCCTGGCTCATTGGGCCGTTGCCCGCCTTGAGACGTCGGTTGCAAAATCGGAAATCGCGATAGATAAGGGCTTCAAAGCCTGATAGAATGGTTTTGTGCCGTGGGGAAGGTTAATTCGTGGACCAATTAACTAATAGGAGGCACGCATGAATCCTGGACAAAGAGAATTCAACTGGGTTAATATCGCCTTTTTAACGCTCTCGCCGATCGCTGCCATCATCGGCGCCGTACTCTATATTTATCATCAAGGTTTTCATTGGGTCGATTTAGTCCTTTTCGTATTCATGGCCATGAGCACGGGCGTGGCCATTACCGCCGGGTACCACCGGTATTTCGCGCATCGCACCTATGAATGCCGCCCGGGCATTCAATTTCTTTATCATCTTTTCGGCGCCGCAGCCCTGCAAAATTCCGTTTTATATTGGGCCTCGGACCATCGCTACCACCACCGCTACGTGGACACCGAAGACGATCCCTATAACATCATGAAAGGAATTTTTTGGGCGCATATGGGCTGGATTTTCTATAAAACCCGCCCGGACAGAAATTTTGACAGTATCCCGGACTTAAAAGAAGACCGCCTGGTTATCTGGCAGAACCGCTATTACCTGCCCATTGCCATCACGGTCAGCTTTGTTTTGCCGACATTAATCGGCTGGGCCGTTGGCCGGCCCTTCGGCGGATTTCTCTGGGGCGGGCTGCTGCGCGTGGTGCTGGTGCATCACGGCACGTTTTTGATCAATTCAGCCGCTCATTTCATCGGCGCTCAGCCTTATTCAAATAAAGACACCTCGCGGGATAATTGGTGGCTCGCTCCTTTTACCTTCGGCGAGGGTTATCATAATTTTCACCATGCCTTTCAAGGAGATTACCGCAATGGGCATGCCTGGTATCATTGGGACCCTTGCAAATGGTGGGTTTGGACCATCAGCCATGTCGGCCTCACTTGGCGCCTGAATCGCACCCCGGAATGGGCCATCCTCCAAGCCAAAATGGACATGGGTTATTTAAAAGCCCGGTCCAAAATCGAACAATTGCCCGATGATTGGCGCCGGCGGCTGACGGCAAACATGAACGCCATTCGTGAACGATTTGAAGCCGCTAAAACCCAAATGATTCAAAGCAAAAATCGCTATGGCGAGCAATTCAGAGAAGCGCGCGCCAATGCGCTGAGGGAGGGCCGCCAGCTTCAAGCCCGATGGGATCAAGGCGTCCAAGAAGCCCGGATTTCCCTAAAGAAAGCCTGGCAGGAGCATAAAAGGCTGGTCAAAGAAATCCGCCGCCTGCCTTTGCCGACGGCGATTTAATCTCCTGCCGGTCTTGAAATTATCTGCCGGTAGACCATTGGGAATCGAACGGAAGTTTGCCGCACTCGGTGAGTGAAAAGGTCGAGCAACGGGGCCATCCGGTGGATGGCCAGGACCGCGAAGCGACCGTCAAGCAACCTCCGCAGCTACGGGGCTGAGAGAAGGATTTCCTATCGTGGCAAAGTTCTAACTGTTTGGATTCTTTATTCTTTGACGGAGTTAACTCTTTAAGTACCTTCTTCCTGACTGTCGCTTGTCTTTTCGGCAAAACCCAAAATGTGCCCATCTTGGTCAGTGATATAAAATTCGCGCATACCGTAGAAAGTCTTGTGCAAGTCTTTGACAATTTCAGTGCGAATTTTAACGCGACGATAAAAATCCTCTATGCCCTCAATGTCCATATACAAAAAGGTGCTGTCCTTGATGCCCCTGTCCTTCATCATAGGCAAGTCTTTCACCAGAGCTTCCCTTTGTTGAAACATTATTTCCACGTTCCCCGCCTGCACGGCGCCAAAAATAAAAGGCGGGGCGTCCGGAACGGTCATGGTTTTCTTAAACCCGAGAATACCCTCGTAGAATTCTACGGCCTTAGACACATCTTCAACCATCAGCAGTGGCGTTAATTTACTCGGCGCAATCGTTTTTTCTTTAACTTGAGCCATTGGCACTCTCCCCTTATTAGCAAATAATTTTGATACCACCATCATTAGACTAAAAATGCCCAGCAAGAACACTGCAAGGCCAATATATTGCTTAGTAGTAAATTTTTTAATTTGCATAAGTTCAGTTTATTCTATTTTGAACAAAAATGACTGAATACTACGTTTTACAACGAATCACAGCTAGGAACGAAAAAGAAGGTTCCCGGAGTGATAAGAATTACCGTGGCAAGCATACTTAAGGCTGTTGCTTTGAAAATCATTAGCTCAGGGGGATGCGCACCGGGTCAGCTTGGCGATGCGCTTTTAATGGTCCGTTTCCAGGCTTTCAGCGTATTGCTTAAAAGCATGGCAATGGTCATGGGGCCCACGCCGCCGGGCACCGGGCTTAAATAACCGGCTTTATCGCGCAGCGCCTCGAAATCGCAATCCCCGACTAATTTACCGTTTTCATTGCGATTGATGCCCACGTCCACCACACATGCTCCGGGCCGAACCATGTCGGCCGTGACAAATAGAGCTTTGCCGATCGCCGCCACGACAATATCGGCCTGCTTCACGACTTGAGGCAAATTTTTGGTTTTGGAATGGACGACGGTGGCCGTCGCATTATAAAGAGTCAAAAGATGAGCCATGGGTTTGCCCACGATATTGGAGCGGCCCAAAACGCAGGCCATTTTTCCCTCAGGATTCACACCGGCGGATTCAATCATGCGCAAAACTCCCAGGGGCGTGCAGGGAACAAAACAATGCTCAAGCTCCTTGGGCGTGCGCGCCAAAAACAAACGCCCCCAGTTGGCAATGCCGAAACCATCAACATCTTTGGCCTCGGGCATGGCCTCGAATACGGCCATGGGTGAAATCTGATCGGGCAAGGGCAATTGAACCAAGATGCCGTTGACCTTGGGATCATCGGTAAGTTCCTTCATGTGATGGAGCAACTCTTTTTCGCTTGTCGATATGGGCAAATGCCGGTCGATGGCGGCCATGCCCACTTCGCGGCAAGCCTGGATTTTATTACGAACATAAACCGCGCTGGCCGGATCATCCCCCACTAAAACCGTGGCCAAGCCGGGACGATGATTCTCGGAGGCCAGCGCCGCGATTTCAGAGGCGATGCCTTTTCGGATCGAAGCGGCTAAGGCCTTGCCGTCAATAATCGTCGCTGCCATCATTCCTCCAACTCATTATGCACCAATTCTTCGCGGACGCCGGCGATCAACCGACATAGGTTTTAGTCAACATGTAGAGCTGATTGAGCAAGGGGCAAGGCACGCCGGTTTTGCGCCCGGCGTCAAGAAAAGGCTTGACGATAAAATCCAATTCCGTGCGCCGTCCGGCGGCCGCGTCTTGAAGCATGGAAGAACGATTGCCTTTTGTTTTTTCCAGAAGCGCCGGGAAACCGCCATTGAGCGCTTCCGCGAAAAAAACCGCGCGGCGGCCCGATGCTTTAAGCACGGCCAGAGCCTCTTCGAAAACCGACTGAGCCAAATCGCGAACCGCTTCGCTCGAAACAATCTCGCCGTTTGTTTTTCTCAACAGCGCGCTCAATGGGCCCAACGCCGCCAGATAAGCGCTTTTTGACCACAGCAAATCTTCAACCGAACCGGCGGTGATTTTGAAGGACACCGCGCAATCATCGAGCAACGGACGGATCCTCTCAAGGTCCGGCTGATCGCCGCTGAACATCATCAACGGCGCTTCGCGCTCACCATGACAAAGAACGCGCCCCGCTTCGACGCGGTCCAAACCGACCATCAGCGAACCGAAGAGCACGCGCCGCTTGCCGGCGAGCGACCGGATGCGTTTAAGATCAAAAACGCCGTTCGACAGGCAAATCAGCAGGCCGTTTGTCGCGGTGCAACGGCGCGCCGAATCAAGCGCCTTCGGCAAATCGTAGCTTTTCACCGCCAAAAAAATAACATCAAGGGAGATGGGTTTGAAGGAAACGGTGAATTGTTTAGACGAATAATGGGCCGATTGGCCGCCGGCGACGACCACAAAACCATCCTGCTTCAAGCGTTTAGCTTGGGTCTGATTCCTGGCGATCAGGACAGGAGGCCGCTCGCTGCGTCCGATAAGCCGCGACAAAAGGAAGAGCCCCGCGGCTCCGGGACCAAGAACACCGACGTTCATGGCGCGCTAAAAAAATCGGCCTCCGGAGCATCCTCTTCATGGTTAAATCGAAGAGGGGCGGGAATCATCCCGACTCGCGTACTTTGCTCCGAAGGTTGAATGGCGTTATTTGCGAGCCATTTTCGCCCTAGCCACATTCCCTTTTTTGTCGAGGAAATAAAGATAGCCGGGCTCTTTTTTGACGGGATAACCGCCGTTGCCGTTGGTAACGGTAACCTTCTGGGGCTTGCCGCCCTTTTTGCCGCCGCGAGCCATTTTCGCCCGCCACACACAGCCGTCTTTGCCAACGTAATAAAGGTAGCCGTCTTCCCGCTTAAGACCGATCTTCGCTAATGTTTCTGCCATAACCACCTCACCTCCTTTTTTTCCTACGCGTACGAAAAATTCTCAAATGTTATTGTACAAATAGTTGATGAATTTCAGCTACGCGTTCGGAACTTTTTCTACTTTTTATCGCGCTCATCTTGATCGAACAACGGCATCTCGGATGCTCCGGTGATCAGCTTCTCTTGAAGCCATTTGTCGATAAGCGCTTTGTAAAAACGGTACTGGCGGCCGATTTGCGAGGCGGGAATTTTTTTAGCGCGGATGAGGGCGTAGATTTTTGATTTACCGATACCCAGATAACTGGAGAGTTCCTTAATATCCATGACCTCCGGGACACCGCCCGGAGGAATCATTCGCTCAATATTTTTTTTTCTTTTTCCGGAAGAAGGTTTTTCTTTGCTATATTCTTCCATACTTTATCTAATTCAATCATAAATTACCGGATAAGTCAATCTATACTAATTAATATTTGATAAAAACAATAAAATTATCCGTGCTACCCGAATTTCCCCACTCATCCCAAGCCGTAATCCTGATATAAGCCTGCTCGATTTTTTTATTCCCCGGCACAAGAAGCTTGACTTCTTTTTGAATCCGTTTGCGCGAAACGCCGATTTGAAACGGAGGGTCGTAGGCCGGACGGCCGAATGAAACCCAACGATTGCCGTCAACGGAAATTTCCGGGCGAACCTCTTTTATATTGCGGCCGATCGCCTGAATCTCCCAAAGGTAGGCATCGGGCCCTTCTTTAAACCCGCCCAATTCCACCTTAACCTGGGTATCGCGATGCGCCGGGACCAGTTTGACGGCCAGGGCCGGGGCAAATTCATTCAGTTGAGTTTCCAGCGCTTCTTCCGTCCGTATCGGCGGCGCTCCGCTGATGCCCCTGTTCAACCACCCGCGAACCGTGCCGCCCGATCGTCCGGCGGCCAAGATGGGGCCTGAGGCTGCGTCCGTCATCTCCGGCGTTATGGACCAAACCGCCAAATAATTTTTCCCCCCGAAATTAATCTTTGACAAAGGGACCTCTTTCCAATACCATCGCGCCTCGCCGCTGCCGCGCATGGCTTCCTCGGCGCTGCCCTCCAAGGGCAAGTCCTCGCAGCCGGCCAAATAATAGCTGTCCGAAGATTTCCACGCTGCCGTTGAGCTGATGCCCGCATAAAGGTCGCAGTCGATGGGTGAACGGACCCATGGCGGCTGGCCGGTCGCGGTCTGAGTTTTAGCCCGCCCTAATTTGGCGCCCACATAAGCCCGGACAAACCCGGACGAATCCGCGGGCATGGGCAGTTCCACGATCCACAAAGAATTGTAGCCGACATACCAATTGCCGTCCCATCCGGAATTGGCGAACAAGTCAAAATCATGCAGGGAATTCATGGACGAAATGTAAGCCGGGGCCGCCTGCTGCGCCTCAAGGCGAATGCCCGCCAGGAAAAAAACAACAATAAGCGGATTCAGGCGCAGTAATTTCATCATGAGCGCTCTGCCTTCAAGCGCCGATGAAGGCTGTCAAAATGCTCAAGGTTGCCGAAGTAAACCGAAATCCAGCCGGATTTCTTCTTGGCGCTCAAGCTGATTTTGACGCGCGTGCCCAAATGCTTGGCCAACTCCTCTTCCTGAACCGCAATATTCGGATCCTTGCGGCGGATTTTTTTCTTATGCTCGATTTCCCGGACGCTCCAGGAGCGATGCCCTTCCGCGATTTCCTTGGCGATGCGCAGGCGATCGGTCTCGCTGTCTAACGAAAGCAAGGCCCGGGCCTGGCCCTCATGAATATGGCCGAGGACGATATATTCCTGAATTTCAGGCTCAAGATTCAGCAGCCTAAGTAAATTGCTCACCCTCGGCCTGGAGAACCCCACGGAGGAGGCGACTTCTTCATGCGTCAATTTAAAATCATCCATCATTTTGTTTAGGCCTTTGGCCAATTCAATGGGATTCAAATCTTTACGCTGAACATTTTCGATCAAGCCGACTAAAACCGACTCTTTGGAGCCTAAATTTTTAATGATGGCCGGGATCGTTTTTAAACCGGCCAAGCGCGCGGCCCGCAAACGGCGTTCCCCGGCCACCAGCACATAACCGCCGGCCGGACGCTGAGAAACAAGAATCGGTTCCAAAACGCCGAAAGCTTTGATGGAATCCGCCAGGGTCTGCAAATCCGCCTGATGGAAAACCGTTCTGACCTGATGCGGGCTCGCGGCAATCGCATCCACCGGTATCTCGGGAATAGCCGCCGGCTGACGCAGCCCCTCTCCCTTCTGCGGCAATAACACATCCAATCCGCGACCAAGCCTAGTTGCCATTTAACCTCCTCATCGTATCTACCTTCGGTTCCAATCGAACCAACAGCTCTTTGCCGAGATCCATGTACGCCTGAGTCCCGTTGGATTTGGGCGAATAAATATGGATCGGCACGGAAAAACTCGGGGCTTCGGCCAAGCGCACGCTTCTTGGGATCACCGTATCAAAAACTTTTCCTGGAAAAAATACGTTCACCTCTTTTGAAACCGCCTGGGTCAACTGAAGCCTGGGGTCGAACATGGTAAACACAATCCCTAGTAAGTCCAAATCTGGATTTTGCGTCTCTTTAACTCTTTTGACTGTTTGAGCGAGCATGGATAAGCCTTCCAACGCATAATATTCCGGGAGCATTGGGATTAAAACATGGTTGGCGGCGCAAAGAGCGTTCACTGTCAAAAGACCCAAAGAAGGAGGACAATCTATAAGAATATACCTATACATGGCACTTAATGATAAAAGAGCCGATTTAAGCCTGAATTCCCTATTTTCCAAATCCTTTAATAAGAGCTCAATGCCGATTAAATTGTTTGAGGATGGGATCAGATCAAGAAATTCAACCTTGGTTGCCACCGTAGAAGAAAAAACCAAAGAAGGATCCAACAGAGTATCGGAAATATCGTAATAAGGGGCTGGAGAAGAAAAACCAATGCCGCTGGTCAAATTTGCTTGGGCATCCATATCAATAACCAAAACTTCCTGGGATAAATATGCCAAGGAAACGCCCAAGCTTAAAGCGGTGGTTGTTTTACCAACGCCGCCTTTTTGATTGACGACGGCAATAATCTCAGCCATTTGATTGTTTCACGTGAAACATTACCTAAATTTAATCCCGAAAAGCAAGCCGAAAACAAAACCGCCGACATGGGCCCACCAAGCTACTCCGGTGACTGAAGCATGCGCGCCGGAGCTCGCCGATCCAAGAATAAATTGATACGCGAACCAAATGAATAAAAAGAAGAAGGCCGGCAAACGTGCCGTATACCCGACAAAACCGAGAGGTATCCATGTAATGATTTTTGCTCTCGGAAAATAAATGGCATAAGCGCCTAAAACTCCGGCAATGCTTCCCGAAGCTCCGATTAACGGGACATGAAGACTTGGAACAAGAGCGATTTGAACAATCGCGGAAATGACGCCGCAAAAAAGATAAAAAAACAAAAATGCAAAATGCCCTGTTTTTGCTTCCACATTGTCGCCGAATATATAAAGAAACCATAAATTACCCAACAAATGCCCCAAGCCGCCGTGAATGAATTGATAGCTGACGAACCTGTATAAATTCGTCATCGGTTCATCTAAAAATTTTGCTCCGATGAACCCAAATTGATCCACGACAATGCCGGGGCTAAAAATAAACATATAAACAAAAATAGCGATATTGGCCAGGATTAAAAAATTTCTAAACCAAGGCCTTTTGCGAGAATAATTTTCGTCTCTAATAGGAATCATGGAATCAAATCATAAGCAATGTTTCACGTGAAACAATTCGACGCTGACGGTAATTCTACCGTTCCCGTCTTTTCTTTTCCAGGCAAACCCAAAGGATTTGCAAGTCGGATGGAGTCACCCCGGGAATTCTTCGGGCTTGGCCCAATGTTTTCGGCTGTATTTTGGACAATTTTTGCCGGCTTTCCGTCAACAATCCGGGAACCTGGGCATAATCGAATACATCGGGAATTTTGACGTTCTCAAATTTGGACATTCTCTCGATATCCTGCAGCTCTCTTTTAAGATAGCCTTTGTATTTTTGCTGAACTTCGATTTCTCGAATCATTTTTTCCCTGGTCCACGGCCCAAAATCAGAATCTGGGACGCGCTCCGAAGAAACCGCATTCCTGTATTGATCGAACAGCGAATAAGTTTGATCCGGGATCAAGCCAAGATTACGCCCATAATCCATCAAACGCAAATCTGAATTGCTCCATCTCAGATGCAGCCGGTATTCAGCGCGTGAGGTAAACATCCGATACGGCTCATCTGTTCCTTTCGTCACTAAATCATCAATTAAAACGCCGAGGTAAGCGTCGCTTCTTCTGAGAATCAACGGCTCTTTTTCCAAGTATTTCAAGGCGGCATTAACCCCGGCGATGAATCCTTGCCCGGCGGCTTCTTCATATCCGGTGGTGCCGTTAATCTGTCCGGCTAAAAAAAGATTTTCGATACGCTTTGTTTCCAACGTGGGCTTTAGCTGAGTCGGCGGACAACAATCATATTCAACGGCATAGCCCGGGCGAACCATTTCCGAACGCTCCAATCCGGGGATTGTTTTCAAAACCTGAATTTGAACATCTTCAGGCATGCTGGTAAAAAGTCCGTTAACGTAGAATTCGCGCGTCGCATAACCCTCAGGTTCCAAAAATATCTGGTGCCTCTCTTTTTCCGGAAACTTGACGACTTTATCCTCAAAGGAAGGGCAATACCTTGGTCCGACGGATTTTATTTTTCCGGAGTATAAGGGTGACCGGTGCAAATTCGAATTGATAATTTCATTCGTCGATGGATTCGTCCATGTAATCCAGCAAGGCAACTGTTCCATGGCATGAGCATGCGGATACTCTTGCCAATCCTCGCCGTTAAAAAATAAACGCCGGCCGGGCGATTGTTTCACGTGAAACATTGTCTGAAATGAGAAGGGATAGGGAGCATCGTCCCCAGGCTGAATCGTGCATTTCTCAAAATCAATGCTGCGCCCGTTAATACGCATCGGCGTCCCTGTTTTAAAACGATTGATCTCAAACCCAAGATTAAGCAAAGATTCCGAAAGCGTTGAAGGGGGACATCCAGCCCGTCCAGCTGGGTTAGTGTTCAATCCATAATGAGTAATACCTTTAAGGAATGTGCCTGTTGTGACAATGATTAATTTTGAATGGTATATAGTGTTATATTTTGTTAAAATTCCTCTAACTTTATCATTTTCAGCCAAAATTTCTAAAACATCTTCTTGTTTAATATCTAAATTTAATTGTTCCTCAACCGTTAGTTTCATGGTGAACTGATAAAGTTTCTTATCACATTGGGCTCTCGGCGACCAAACCGCTTCTCCTTTGCCCATATTCAATAATTTGAATTGAAGTCCGGTCCTATCCGTATTTTTGCCCATCTCGCCGCCCATCGCGTCGATTTCACAGACGATTTGCCCTTTGGCCAAACCGCCGATTGATGGATTGCAGGACATTTGCCCGATGGTATCGAGATTTTGCGTCAACAGCAGCGTCGGCACGTTCATGCGCGCCGCAGCCAGAGCCGCTTCGCAGCCCGCGTGCCCGGCGCCCACCACGATTACCCCGTATTCTTTAGGAAAAATAAAACGATCAACCATAGGGATTCCACCCGAACGCTTCAACGGCCAAGAGCGTCGCAATGGACTTGGCGTCCCTGATTTTCCCTTCCTTGACCCAGCGCACGGCCTTGGCAAATTCGACGGGGAAGGGCTCCAAAAATTCGTCCTCGTCCGTGCCCGCGCCTTTAAACTCAAGATCCCAGGCGGTGTATACGTGCATCACCTCATTCGCGAATGCCGGCGTGGGCCAAAAGGACAACGTTTTTTTAATGCTCTTGGGCCAATACCCGGTTTCCTCCAACAACTCCCGGCGGGCACAGGCCAACGGGCGTTCCCCGGCGTCAATTTTTCCTGCCGGGATTTCCACGATGGTTTCAGCCACCGGATACCGGTATTGACGCAACAGCAAAACGCGTTTTCGATCCAAGAACGGCAGGATGGTCACGGCCCCGGGATGGCCCATATAGTCGCGGACCGCTTTTTTTCCATTGGGCAAGCGCACCGTGTCCGTGAAGAAAGACACTGAGACGCCCCGATGATGGCAAATGCTTTTTATTTTTTTCTCGGTGAGAACCGGCACCCGCACATTTTACAATCTGTGGCGCGCATCGACGGAAATTTGGCATTGCCATGCGCATTTTGTTTAATGGCTTTTCTCGCTTCTATTTTGAAAAATAAATTCGCTCATGGGTAAAAAATCAGCCGGCTTCGCTCACCTGCACGCGCATTCCGATTATTCGCTCTTAGACGGCTGCGCGCGCTTCGCCGACGACCAAGGCAAGCCCACGGCCATGCTCGAGCAAATGGCCAGTTGGGGCTTCACTCATCAGGCCTTGACCGATCACGGCAATCTCTTCGGCGCCGTGGAATTTTATGAAGCATGCCAATCCGCGGGCATCACGCCCATTATCGGCTGCGAACTCTACGTGGCCACAGGCTCCATGCACGAACGCAAAACAACGGGCAAGGACGATGAGAATCCGCAAAAATCCGGCATCAATCACCTGACTGTTTTGGCCAAAGACAACGAGGGCTATCAAAACCTGATCGAACTCTCCAGCAAAGCTTCGCTCGAAGGTTTTTATTATCGCCCCCGCGTGGATAAAGAATTGCTGGCTAAACACTCCAAAGGGCTGATCGCTTTGTCCGGGTGCTTGAAAGGCGAAGTGGCCCAGGCCCTTGAGTCGGGCAACATGGAGCTCGCGCATCAGCGCGCCGGGCGCCTTGAGGAAATTTTCGGACGGGGAAATTTCTTTTTAGAAATCATGGATCATGGCCTGGAAGCGCAGCGCCGGGTCGGACGCGGCTTGCTGGAGCTTGCCGCCAAAATGAACGCCCCCATCGTAGCCACCAACGACTGCCACTACTTTCTCAAAGACGAAGCCCAGGCCCATGACGCTTTATTGTGCATCGGCACCGGCAAAAAAGTGACGGATCAGGTCCGCATGCGTTACGCGAGCCAGGAGTTCTATTACAAATCGCCCGAAGAAATGGAAAAAGTGTTCGGCCAAAATCCCGAGTTCCTGGCCAATGCCGTCAAAGTCGCCAACATGGCGGGGGGCATCAAATTATCCTTCAACGAGCTGCATTTGCCCGATTATCATGTTCCGGAAGGCTTCACCCAAGAAAGTTATCTTGAGCATCTCTGCCGCGAAGGAATGAAAAAAAGTTTTCCGTCCGGCGCCCCTCAAAGCTATCAAGAGCGCCTGACCTATGAACTCGGCGTCATCAAAAAAATGGGCTTCCCCGGATACTTTTTGATCGTTTGGGATTTTATCCATTTTGCGCGCCGCAGCAATGTTCCCGTGGGACCGGGCCGGGGATCGGGCGCCGGCTCCTTGGTCAGCTATTTGCTTGAAATCACCAGCGTGGACCCCATTAAATACGGCCTGCTCTTTGAACGTTTCTTGAATCCGGACCGCAGGACCATGCCTGATTTGGACATCGATTTTTCCGATGAGGGCCGTGAATTGGTGATCGAATACGTCAAGGGAAAATACGGGTTCACCAACGTCGCCCAAATCATCACTTTCGGCACCATGCAAAGCCGCGCCGTGATCCGCGACGTGGGCCGCGTGCTGGACGTTCCCTTATCCGAGGTGGACAAAATCGCCAAATCCATTCCGCACGGCTTGGGCATCAAACAGGCCATGGAAACGAACCAGGAATTCCGCTCAACCGTGGAAGCCAGCCCTTCGGCGCAGCGAATTTTGCCCTTGGCTATTAAGCTTGAAGGCGTGCGCCGGCACACCGGCGTCCATGCCGCGGGCACGGTCATCACCAAGCAGCCGGTCACGCGTTACGCGCCCATGTATAAAAACCCGACCAGCGGAATGGTCACCACCGGATTCAATGATGAATCGTTGGTCAAGCTCGGGTTGCTTAAAGTCGATTTTCTGGGCTTAAGAACCCTCACCGTCATTCAAAAAACAATCGAACTGGTCCAACGGCACTGCGGCATTGCCGTCGACATCAACACGATCCCTCTTGATGACCCCAAAACTTACGAACTCTTGAGCCGGGCTCAAACCGGCGGCGTTTTTCAACTGGAATCGCGCGGCATGAGGGACTTGCTCATCAAGCTCAACCCCTCCAAACTCACGGATATCATCGCCCTGATCGCCCTCTTTCGCCCGGGACCCATGAAATGGATCGATGAGTTCTGCGCCCGCAAACACGGGACCTCGCCCGTGCGCTATGAGCACCCTGCGCTGGAAGCCATTTTGAAAGAAACCTACGGCATCTGCGTCTATCAAGAGCAGGTCATGGAAATCGCCAAGCAATTGGCCGGGTTCACGGCCGGGGAAGCGGACAAGCTCAGAAAAGCCATGGGCAAAAAAATCCCCGCAGAACTGAACAAAATGGAAGCCAAATTCGTGGAAGGCGCCATTAAAAACAATGCCCAACCCGGTTTCGCCAAAAAACTTTACGAGGACCTGAAAGATTTCGGCCATTACGCCTTCAACAAAAGCCACTCCGCGGCCTACGGCATCGTGGCCTATCAAACCGCTTACCTGAAGGCCAATTATCCGATCGAATTTATGACCGCCTTGGCCATCAGCGAAATCGGACGCACGGCCATGGGTTCGGAGGATAAAGAAAACAAAGTCGCCACGTACTTGGATGAGGCCAAAGGCATGGGCTTCGCCACTTTGCCGCCGTCCGTCAATTTTTCCGAAGAAAAATTTTCCATCGAGGATAATCATATCCGCTTCGGCCTCTTGGCGATCAAAAACGTAGGGGAAGCGTCGGCTGAGGCCATCGTCGCGGAACGCAAAAAAGGCGGCCCTTATAAAGACGTCGAAGATCTCTTCAAGCGCGTCCCCAAAGAATTGATCAATAAAAAAGTTCTGGAATCTCTGGGTAAATCAGGCGCCCTGGACAAATGTTTGGACGGCGATCATGCGGCCGTCAAACGGGGACAATTCGTCCAAGACATCGATTTCTTGACCGAGTTCTACACCAAACAGGAAGGGGACATGCTGTTTGATCTGGGCGAAACCATCGGTCCGCGCCCCAAAACCAAAAATAACGACGAGGACATCCTGCACTGGGAAAAAGAGGTCCTCGGCATGTACCTGTCCGTGCATCCGTTGAACCGGTGGAAAAAATTTCTGGCTGCCTCGCGCTTGCCCGCCGTGGCCCAGGTTAAAACCATGCGCGATGAAACGCGCGTACAGATCATCGGTATGGCCGGCGCCGTCAAGAAACAAATTTCCAAAAAAACGGGTCAAGCCTGGGCCCGCATGAAGCTGGAAGATTTGACGGGCACGATTGAAACGGTTCTTTTTCCGCGGACTTACGCTCAAATCCCGCCCGAACTACTGAAACAAGGGACCATTATCGTGGTCTCGGGCCGGGTATCCCGCAGCGTGAGCAATGCCGGCAATAATAATGAGGAAACGGGAGCCGACAACGCCCTGGCCGAGGAAATTCTGCTCGATGACGTGATCCCGGTCGAACAATTTTTGAACACGCGCGTCGCGCAGCTGCAAATCGCGCTCGGCGCCCTGGAAGAGCCTTCCTGGCAAAAAATCCGCGGGCATCTTGAAGAAGCCCCAGAGGGATCGACCGTTGTATTTTTAACCGGCGATAAAACCTTCAACGGGCAAGCTCCGGATCTCCGCGTCGAGTTCCCCCGAAAAATTAAAATGGAAAAAGTTTTATGGGAAAAACTCGAGCAAGCGTCCCTGGACGAAAACACCCTGCTCATGGTCGCCCAGGCCCCGCCGGAACGGGAACGCAAAAGATTTTCATGAGCATCAAAGCATCAGCCGCGATCCTGGTTTTTTTGACCGCGCCCCTTTTGGCCCAAGAGCCTCCGGCCAAACGCATCCGGGCCTCGCGCCCGTTGGCTCTCTACAGCGCCATCGACAGCCCCAACGCCGAGGTCTTGGATTACGGCGGATTCGCCTTCTCCTCACGCTTTTTCAATAAAGGAGGGTTGTTGCCCAGCGTTTCCTTCGGCGTGTTTCAGCGCCTGATGCTGGGCGCCTCGCTGCAGCTCGACAATTATATCGGCCATGGGAATATCGACCTTCAACGGCCGGAGCTTCAAATGAAATTCCGTTTTTACGACGGCGACCGGTACCTCCCGGCCGCGGCCATCGGCTACGACAGCCAAGGTTATCGCTACGACAAAATCACCAAGGAATACGGCGAGCCCGAACGCGGGCTCTACCTGGCCCTGACCCAGGAAGTGCTTTGGCGCGGACTTGAATGGACGGCCGGCGCCAATGTCTCGGATTTTGAGCAAGATTCCATCCGCGCGTTCACCAATTTAACCTGGGTGCCGCCGGGCGGCATGATCGCGTTCTTGGCCGAATACGACAATATTCATCACACCCGCTGGAACCGTCTAAACGGCGGGGCCAATCTGTTCTTGTCGCCTTTCGTGCAAATGGGCTTTCATGTCCGGGATATCCTGGGCCGGCAAACCCATCAAAATTCAAGCGATTTGCGCCGTCCGGAACGCATCATCGATGTTCGATACTTAACCAGTTTTTAGGTAAAATTGTTCATGATGGCTTTAGCTTTGAAGACACCGCTCAAAATTTTAAACAACCCGGGCCGCAACGAATTGCGGCGGCTCTCCCAACGCGAAGAAACAACCACGGCTTACGGCGCTCCGGCTTATTTCACCTTGAAATCCGCTTCCCGCTCGGCCTCCAGCACGCAAATGCTTGCCGACCGTCCGCTCGGCCTCGGGCAAACGCCCGCGAATCCGGACGCCGTCCGCTACGCCGAGGACATGCTCGAAAAAATTCTGCCTCAGCTCGAATTAATTCAAATCGACCGGGTCATCGGCAACAACAATCGTAAAACGTGGCATTGCCGCCTTTTAATCCCCAAGGAATATGCGCGCATCGCTCTCTTATGGTCCGAAACTCTATTTGAGGCTTCTCCCAGCCAAAGGGACCCGCAGACAAAACCCGATTTCCTGACCATCGACATCCCTAACTGGCCCGAGGCCTTCCCGAGCGCCAACGGCACGAATAAAATCGGGCCCAAAGGAATTTTCGTGCGCGCGGATGAGGGTAAAACCTATATTTTCGGCACGGATTATGTCGGCGAAGTCAAAATGTCCTTCCTACGCCAAGCCATGTATCAAATGAAAAAAGCCGGCGGCTTGGGGCTTCATGCCGGCAGCAAAATTTTAAAGCTCAAGAACGCCTCCGGCGCCCTTGAGAATATCGGCGTTCTGTTATTTGGACTCTCCGGCACGGGCAAAACCACGCTGACGCTCGAAAGCCATGGTCTGAAGACCCCGGAAGGCATTGAACTGCTTCAAGACGACATCGTCTGGATGACCACAACCGGCGAAGCCCTTGGAACGGAAGACAATTTTTACGTTAAAACTGAAGGCGTTTCCAAAGACACCCAGCCCGGCATTGATCTGGCGCTGCTTGATCCCGGCACGGTTTTTGAAAATGTCAGCGTTAATGAAAAGTCCAAAATGCCCGAATTTTTGAATTTTTCGCGGGGCACCAACGGCCGGGCCCTGGCCATCCGCCGCAAAATTCCGGGCTCCTCGGATGAAATCAATCTCAATAAAGTCCACAAGATTTTCTTTATCACGCGCCGCGACACCATTGTTCCGCCGGTGGCCAAACTGACGCCACGGCAAGCCGCGGCGTATTTCATGCTGGGGGAATCCATCGAAACATCCGCCGGCGACCCGACAAAAGCCGGTCAGCCCAAGCATGAGGTCGGCTTCAATCCCTTCATCATCGGACGCGAGGATGAAGAAGGAAAACGCATCGGGGACATTATTCAAGCCAACAGCATCGAATGTTTCCTCTTAAATACCGGTTCCCTGGGCAAAAACGGGGATCAAAATTTACCGCCCAAAAAAATCACGCAGCAGGTCTCATCCAAAATCATCGAGATGGTTTCAAGAAATGCCATTTCCTGGACCAAAGATTCGGACTGGGGCTACGAAACAGCCGTTAAGGTTCCCGATCTGTCGTCTTGGTCCGCTGATTACGACCCGCGCCGCTACTACAGCAGCGCCGCCTATCAACAATTGACCCAGGAACTCAAAACTGAACGGTCTGAATTCCTGGCCCGCTATCGCTTCGAATTACCGACGAATTAAAAGCCCTCAGGCCATCAAGCCCGCGATGTCCCCGGCCTTCAGTATTCCTTTCTCCGTCACATAAGCCCGCACTAAGGAGGCGGGGGTGACGTCAAAAACAGGATTCCAGGCTTTGGTTTTAGCCGGAGCCAAAGGAACCCCTCTCAAAAAAGTCAATTCTTCGGGTTTGCGTTCCTCGATGGTTATATCGTCGCCGCTGTTCAACGATGGGTCGAACGTGGTCATGGGCGCCGCCACATAAAAAGGAACGCCGTGCTGCCGCGCCAAAACCGCCAGGGCATAAGTGCCGATTTTATTGGCCACGTCGCCTTGACGCGTGATGCGGTCCGCGCCGGTGATCACCAAATCAACGCCGGTCCGCTTCATTAAAAAAGCGGCGGCTCCGTCCGCGATCAGGGTATGGGAAATTCCGGATTTCTTCAACTCCCAGGTGGTCAAACGGCTGCCCTGAAGCCACGGCCTTGTTTCGCAGGCATAGACATGCACGCGCCGCCCCCGACGGAACGCCTCCTGAATCACGCCCAGAGCCGTACCGAAACCCGAAGTCGCCAGCGACCCGGTATTGCAAATCGTCAATATGTTTACCGGCCCCTGGCCGCGGCTTAATTTCTTTACCAAAGCCACCCCATGACAATTCAATGCGTAATTGGCGGCCAAATCATCCTCAAGGTATTTCAATGCGGCATGTTCCAAACCCCTGGCCACAGGCATCCCATTTTGGTTGACAAGCGTCCGGGCCGCGGCTTGCATATAGTCCAAAGCATTTCTTAAATTCACGGCCGTGGGCCGGCTCTTGCCCAAAGTCCGGCTCCAACCTGCAAAAACGCTCAAAAATTTCCCGCCGGAAACGCGCTGTTTGCGAGCCTCAAGCGCTAGGGCCAAAGCCGCGGTCACACCGATGGCCGGGGCGCCGCGCACCACCATTTCTTTAATCGCCCAAACCGCTTCCTTTAAGGAGCGAATGCGCACATAGCGTTCCTTCGATGGCAGAAGCCGCTGATCCAACAAAAAAATCCCGGAGCGCGTCCATTGAATCGGCTCGATCGGCGGCCTAGGTCTGCGTGCCTTCATAAATGTATTGTTTGAAATTTCAGCAAGCTCCGCCAGCTTTACCTTAACCGTACTGAAGATTTCAACCAAAAAAATAAAATCCTTAATAATCTATTCTACCGTCATTCCATTTAGAAAAGACTTCGGCCTTGCAAAAATTCAGAGCCCAGGTTAGGCTTAAACCAATACCACGAGGAGAGCGGCTTTTTAATTTTTACGAAACGGGGTGGGGTCATCATGAGCGATAAAATTCTTCTCATCGACGATGATGAAAACTGGCCCGAATTAGTTCGCGAGTTTTTGACGAGCCACGGCTACGAGCTCGACCTGGCGTGGACAAGCCGCGAGGCCTTGGAACTAGCCAAAACCGGACACTATGCCCTGATTTTATTGGATTTGAAGTTGGGTCATAAAAGCGGCTTGGATATTTTCAAAATGTTGCGGCTCTATCCGGCTACCAAACATGTTCCTATTTTCATGTTGACGGCTAATGAGGACGCTGGCGCCGCAAAATACGTTCTGAGCTCGGGCAACAGCGAATTCATCGTCAAATCGTCCAATTTGAAACTTCTCGAAGTTCGGATCGCCGCCAAACTTAACCAAGCGCGCTTGGAAAAAAACGGCGATGGGGTGTTGGCCATAGGTTATGTGACGCTTCATCCCTCGCGTCTCCTGGAAATTTCCGATATCAGCGCTATCCAACTCACGAGAACCGAATTCAGCATCGTGCGTCCGATCATGGTCAAACGCGGAGACATTGCCACGCGCCAGGAACTGATCTTAAAATGCTGGAGAATCAGGCAAAACCACGACGCTTACCCCCGCTTTGATCATAATCTCAATGCGCGCATCGCTATTCTTCATCGGAAATTGGGCGATTTTAAAGAGTTGATCAAAACCGTAGCCTACGACGGTTATCGTTTCGATACAAAACTTTCCGAAGACCTCGCTTCGCCTAAACGCTGAACTTTTTCTGAGACCCAGGCCGCCAACCCGACCCCCCGCGTTTTGACTTTTTTTTGACTGGATTCGTATCAAGTCTGGGGCTAAAAATTTAACAAGTCGAAGGGTTTATTCGGCGAAGCTTCGCGATGGGGGTTAAGAAATGAAATTTTCAAATGATCGTCTCGCCTTGATTGTAATCTATGTCGGCACATGCGGTGTCTCCAACGTTTTCGCCCAGGACGTGCCCCAAGCCATCAATATTCAATCGCGCCTAACGGATAACGTCGGCGTCAATAAGCCCGATGGCTCCTACCCGATCACATTCTCCATCTGGGACTCGGAAACCGTGGGCATGGGCAATCTGCTCTGGCAGGAGCAGCGCACCGTGACCACCAGAGGAGGAAATTTTCAATTGGCTTTAGGCGCCGTCAGCCCTTTGCCCTCCTCCGTCATTTCAGCCCCCAATCGCTACCTTCAAACTCAAATATCAAGCGAGACTCCGCTTGTTCCCAGAATCAAGCTCCAATCCGTCCCCTTTGCCCTCAAATCGGACAAAGCTAATAAACTTGAGCCCAACGCCACGGCGGAAGGCAATTTAACGGTGGCGGGCGCGCTCTCAGCCGCGAGCCTTTCCGCTTCAAATTTAACGGCCAATCGCGTCTTAACTTCAGGCAGCACAGGAAATTTAAACGCCGGCGCCGTCACCACAACCGAATTGGGACATTTAAGCGGTGTTTCCTCCAATATTCAAACTCAATTAAACTCAAAAGCCCCGTCATCGCGCTCCATTGCCGCAGGAACCGGGCTGACCGGCGGCGGGGACTTAAGCGCGGACAGAACCATATCCCTGAATTTAGGCAGCGCCAACACCTGGAGCGCACAACAATCCTTTAATGCGGGTATTTGCCTCTCAGGAGACTGTCGCACCTCATTTCCGATGACCACCAGCCTCCCATGGACTTCAATTACCGGCATCCCCGCGGGCTTCTCAGACAATGTTGATAACGTCGGAATCACGGCGGAAACGGACACCCTTCAATCAGTCACCAATCGCGGCAATACCACGTCATCAGGTCTGACCGTCGGAGGATTAATCGTCAACGGCGCAATAGGCATCGGAACCGCAAACCCGCAGTCCGCCCTTCATGTTATTGGCGATATCAGGATTCCCGATGTCCAAACGCTCAAATGGGGGCTCGACGGAACCAAGATCGAAGGCCGGAGCTCTAACCCGAGGTATTTGAGATTTTTGGTCGGCGACGTGGAAAGAATGCGAATTATTTCCGATGGCAATGTCGGCATCGGAACCGCTTCGCCTATCAGATTTTTAGATATCAATGGTCCCGTGGTAATTCGCGGCGAGGCTCATCTTTTGCCGGACGGTATATTTGATGGATTAAGCGTTCGAGGTGCTGGATTCTTTCAGGGGGGTCTTCAATCTTCCAACTTGGTAACCGGCAGTATTGATGCATCGGGCACTAAGAGTTTTGTTCAAACTCATCCTAACTACCCAAATAAACAAATACGTTATTACAGCTTGGAAGGTTCCGACGTAGGAACATTTGTCCGGGGTTCCGCCCAGCTTGCCAATGGTGAGGCTCTCATACAACTTCCTGAACATTTTACTCTGGTCACCAGTGCAGAAGCCCCGGTTACCGTTCAAGTCACGCCCATGGACGACTCCAACGGGCTTTACGTCCCCGCCGCGACATCGTCCAACATTTTAGTCAAAGAGCTAAAAGGCGGTCAATCTAATGCAAAGTTCTACTATCTTGTTCATGGCATCCGGAAGGGCTACGAGAATGCTCCCGTAATCCAAGATAACCCTCAACAACCTTAAACATGAAAAAAATTTTTATGAGTAATTTTACAGTTGAAATTGAATATCTATAAAAAAATGAATAGATTCTATATTTCATGGACAGACATTACACTTTCAGAAGGTTGCTGATGGCGATGGCAATATTCTTTTCAACGCCATCTGTAGGTTTTTCGGCACCAGTGCCAGTACCAATTGGTCAAGTCCTCGGCATCGAATTCGACGGAAATACGACCAATATGGTCCTTGAGGTGGATGGGAAACTTGTCCTGGGCGGAACCATCTATTTACAAGACGGCATCCCCATTGTCATCGGGGATTTGCTTAGCCAAAAACGCAATCTTTATTACTATACGGCTTCCGTCCCAAAAAAGTTAAAAATCGACGTCGGCGAAAAAGTCTATGCCCAATTCGCAGACCCAGGCACGCCCGGTGAAACACCGGCCAGACACCTCGATGTCGAATCACCCAAGGTATTCACTTGGAGAAAAAGTCTAAGAGGAAAGCCTTTCGTCCCTAAAAAAGTGGCAGAAATCACGGCTATTCAAAACAAAAATGTTCTGATTGACCGCGGTTCAATCCATGAGGTCGACAAACGGGACGTATACGCCGTCTACGATACCAGCGGCCTGTACAAGGGAAAAATCGAAACTCGCGGTATCGGCGATTTTCAATCAACGGCTCTTTTCTATCATCCCGCCGAAGAGTTCCGTAACACTTTTCGGCCGGCCATCGGTGATAAAGCGGTATTCGTCGGCCGCCGCTCACCGATAAGTATGGGATTCTGGTCGTCTTCAGCCAGGCCGTTTAGACATGCCAATCAAGAAACCGAAGGGTCCAGCGAAGGTTATGGGGGGATTTGGGAATTATGTTTTCGTGACGGCTGGAAAATTCAGGCTCATTTGGGTGTTCACTCAGATTCACAAAAAGATGCTGATTTTACTTCTGAAAATACCAGAACCTTTGTTGGAGCGTTTTCTACGGCGACAATTAAAGTTCCCGCTCCTGAAATAAGAACTCGTTTTTTCGGACCCTTCTCCTTAACCAAAAATTTCTTCTACCCGAGGCCTATATCTCCTTATTTAAGGATTGGATTTGCCTTCGTAAGGTCGGAATTAATCTGGGGCACTGGACACGAAAGATCGCAACAATCCTATCCTGAACGCTTGATTCCGAGCATCGGCGGCGGGATAGAATTATTTTCAGGTAAATGGGTAAAGGCTTATGTCGGCGCTAATTATTTTTTCTCGCCCGAACAAAACGTCAAGGACGAAAAAATTTTCAGCTACTTCGGTGGGCCGTACAAAGTCGGCCTTAATAAAAGTTACCCAACCCGCAACGTTTTCTACGAAAGCGGCATTGTTTTAAATTTCAACTTATAGGAGTTCGGCATAAAGGGATGAAACGAACGAAGGATTAGCGAT
>JACPAN010000021.1 GCA_016180815.1 Elusimicrobiota bacterium | reverse complement strand
CCAGTCTGGAACAACTTTGGACATAAGGCTGCCTAAAAAAATAATAGACTTTTTAAATTTGAAAAAAGGAAAAGAGGTTGAGGTGTATCCAGAAGGAAAAGACAAATTAGTTATTTCAATTTAATGCGGCAACGTCGGCATCGGGACGACTGCACCATCCTCATTATTACAAATCTCTGGAGGAGGAGTAGCTACAAGCAATGCAACAGCAACAACCTGCAATGTAGGTGAAATAAGGGCCAATGTAACCTCAACAACTGCAGGAAAGCTCTGCCTATGCCTGGATAATCCAGCTGCTGGAGCAACATGGAAACCCACGCAATGGGTGCCGAAAACCGAGTCAGTTCATCTGTTGGTTTTCGAGCATGCGCTACGGTATCTTAATTCCGGCAGATGCTCGAAAATCAACAGGCTGTTATGACTGGATTTTCGGCACCATGGCAAGCCACACGCTTCGCGTGCAATTCACGTTGGAATCATGGGGCGCGGGCTATAAACCAATATCCCCATACTGCCCCTTCAATCCGCCAAAATTCCCCCCTCCACCCGCCCAAAAATCCGCCCAACATGAAACCGGCAAAAGTCGCTGCGCCGATGCCCAATATTGATCCCGAAAGTTTTCTGTCCCCAAAATAACCGCCGCTGTCGCCTTCGGAAAAACAATTGGTCCGGCAGCCGGAGCGTTTAGGTTTTTCTTCGGGGATCGCGGACTTGGCGCTCTCTTCGCGTTCTACGGTGCCGGCCCCGGTGATCATATCCGGCTCAACCACGCCGGCGCCCTCCACGGCATCTTGACCGGCGGCGTCTTGTCCCTCATCAAAAATTGCGCCGGCTTCGGCCGCCTGCCGATCAGCATCATCATTTAAAGAAGCATCCTGGGCCCAAAGCCCGACGGCCACCGAAACAAACGGAATCAACCAAAATTTCTTCATCTCTCAACCTCCTAAATTCTTGACGCCGTCCGAACGGCGATTTTGCGCAAATGGCGCAGAACCGAGGCTGCGGCGTCCCGGCAAAAATCGACGCTCAAAGGCGGCCAAACAGGCTTAAGCCACTTGGCGCCAGAAAAACGATTCGAGCTCACCGTGCCGGTAAAATAAACCGCTGTCTTCCCCTCATTGGAAACCGCGAAATTCAATAGATTCTCGGGCCTCGGGCCGAAAAGGGCTTGTTTCATGGCCTTGGGCGCATTGTTGCTGAACCCCATTTTTAAAGCCGCCTTGACCATGCTGACGCGGGAATAAGGCTGAGAGGCGGTGACGATCAGATGCGCTCCGGGCGTTCCATCGGGTGCCCGGTGTGCGATATGGCCGGCATGAATGACGCCGGTATTGCTTAAATCCGCGCTCGCCAATCTCAAAGGGACTCTTTTATATTCCCTGAACGCGTTGTCTTGCTGCGCTTCCCTGACCCTGGCGAATACCTGATCAAGCTCTTGGCGCGAAAGGCCCATCGGTTTGTCCAGGACCGAAAATTCAACCGGCGCCTCGGCGGAACCGGAGGCCCCAGGTAAAGCGGCGTGGCTCAACCCCAACAATAACGCTGCGATTTTTATCATTCTCGTTTTCTCCTCTTGAACCCCTTAATCCGCCAACAGTTCATTGCGGATTTCATCTTTTTGCTGTTCATTGGTTTGGTATTCATATTCGGCCTGTTCGTAAAGATTCGCTTTTTCAGCGGACTCATCCTTGGCTTTGCCCGAAAAATACAACAACAAAAAAGCAATGCCCAAAAGTCCCGCGCCTGCTAAGCAAAGCGCAGCGGTTGCTCCCCAGGCTCCGGTAATGGCTGCGGCGGCGCCGCCCAATACGAAGAAACCGCCCACCACCCCCAATACCAAGGATGCTGCTTTAAGACCGCCGGCGGCTATGCGCTCCTTGGACGATTGATTCAGGTACATCCTGCGCTGCTGATCCAAACGAATGCCCAATTCAACGCGGTCCTCCAATTGATACTGGAGCTCGCTGCGGCGCATCGGATCCATGCCCGACGGCTGCACAGCAACCGGGTCAGCCGACTGCACGGGCGCGCCGTCAAAAGTCGCCTGCAATTGCGCGGGCTCTTCAAACTCTTCTTTGTCCTTGGCCCAGGAAATACTTCCGATAAACAACCCTGCGCTCAAAAATAAAAATAAACGCATGATCATACCTCCTGACGAAAAATTAACGTAGGGTCCTCGCAAGGCGGAACCCCACATCGGGATAGAGATGATGGCCAGGGTCGCCGGTGCGCCTGGCGGAGCGCAGGTCACTGGCGTTGCTATGCCAGGAACCGCCCCGCAGAACCCGGAACCAGCCTGCAGCGCGACCAGTGGGGTCAATAGCCAAAACTTTTAAATCTTTTGATCCATAGTCCTTATCGTAGACATCCTGGGTCCATTCCCAGACATTGCCGTGCATATCAAAGAGAGGCTTGGAAGAATCACCATCCCAAAAGCTGGGTTTTCCAGTGGCCATAGCATGGGTTCTTTTCTTGGAGTTGCCCCAGTGCCAGCCATAATGATCAAGCTCATCGGTATAATTAAATCCGAAAGAGTACGGGAAACTTGAACGCCTATTGGCCCGGGCCGCGTATTCCCATTCGGCTTCAGAGGGGAGGCGATACGTGTATTTATTTTGGATTCTATTGAGCTCATTAATGAACTCCTGGGCTTGATACCAAGAAACTCTTTCTACGGGGTGATTGGCGCAGAGGCTAAATCCAAAAAATATCTTGTAGGACCCGTCATCGCAGTTCTCTTGCTTCCTGAAGTGAGAGGGGGTACTGCCCATGACCAGGAAGTACTGAAGCTGGGTGACTTCGGTGGCTTGAATCTCAAAAGCTTTGGTGAGTTTAACCGGGTGCTGGGTTTCGTTATTGTCCCGGCCTATCTCGTCAGTTGGACTGCCCATCTTAAATTCACCGGCTGGGATGGGGATGAATTTAGCGGCAACACCCACTTTTGTCTCATCCAGAGCATCCGTGGGTTTTAAGACGTCGGGGCCGCCTGTTATTTGAGTGACGAAAATAACCGGCATTGAGCCGCTGTTTCCCGGCTGTTGGAATAAGCCCCGGACGTCTCCTGCCACCTGATCAGAGCTAGACGTAAACCCCATGCTGGCCAACCCCATAAAAACGATAAAGAATGCCGTCAGTCTTCTGGTCATTTTGAACCCTTGTTGAAATTCCTCACTTATTATGAAAACTGCATCAAAAACCCCCTAGGGTCCAACAGGAAAAAAGTCTCTGGACAGGAAATTGCCCGATGGGTTTGGGTTTAGGCCAATTGAATTGGCCTAACGGCAGGCTTTGGAAAATCAAACAAGCCCCCGAAGAAATTGTTATTTGTCAAATTGAAAATATAATTTTCAATTTGACAAATAACAATTTTGCTGGTACACTCTTGCACATGCTCCGTAGAACCATTGCGCCCAAGCTGGCATCTATAGCCAAGCAGTTTCCGGTCGTCGTCCTGACCGGACCGCGCCAATCAGGCAAGACCACATTGGCGAAAATGGTATTTCCAGGATATGCGTATGTCTCTCTGGAGAATCTCGACAATCGGGACTTTGCCGTTCGCGATCCCAGGGGATTCCTGGCCCAATACGGCAACAGAGTTATCATCGATGAAGCTCAAAAAGACCCGGATTTGCTTTCCTATATTCAGACGGCTGTGGATGAGGACGGTTCACGGTCGCTCATCCTAACCGGCTCACAGCAATTTAACCTGCTCGCTAAGGTCAGCCAGTCGCTGGCCGGACGGGCGGCGTATTTGAGATTGTTGCCGTTTAGCTTATCGGAGCTTTCCCGCAACGTCCCGCAAAATCCACGGAATTATCACGGAGCAGCCCGCAAGGACCGGCCGCATGCCCTAAAATTGAACGAAATCCTTTTTCAAGGGCTCTATCCAAGAATTCATGACCACAAACTTAACGCGCCGGATTTCTTGGAATCCTATACCTCGGCTTATGTGGAGCGCGATGTTCGTGAAGTCTTGCGAATTGGTGACCTGATGAATTTCCAGCGGTTCGTCCAGCTCTGCGCCGGCAGGTCCGGGCAGATACTTAACTTCTCAGCGCTGGCATCGGACTGCGGTATCACGCACCCTACGGCCCGGCAGTGGCTATCAGTCTTAGAGGCTAGCTCTATAGTCCATTTCCTTCAGCCTTACCATAATAATTTCTCCAAACGCATTATGAAGAGTCCTAAGCTATATTTCATTGATACCGGCCTGATGTGCCACCTATTGAAAATCAGAAGCGCCAAAGATCTCGTCGGACATCCATTGTATGGAAGTATCTATGAAACCTTCGTGGTATCGGAGATGCTGAAGGCCTTTAGTCATCGCGGCGAGCGCGCTGCGCTTTACTACTGGCGCGATCGGACGGGGCATGAGGTCGATGTGCTTTTGGATCTCGGGACCAGGCTCACCGCGATCGAAATTAAGGCCGGCCAGACCATATCTTCCGACTACTTCAAGGGTCTTAAATATTTTTCTGGACTCAAAGGAGTACGCGCGGACTGCGTGCTGGTCTATGGCGGGGAAGAATCCGCTCTGCGAGAAGGTGTTCGGACAAGGACTTGGTGGCAGGTCTCGTAAGCGCTCGCAGCGCTTGATATACCCCGCTTGTCGGGCTAACGGCAGGGCTCGACGTCGAGGTCTTTATTCTCCCGCTCCTCGTTGACGATGGCAACAACGCTGCGAAACCTGCTGCAAAGAAAACTCATGCAGGACTGATACAGCCGGGAATGTTCCTCATTGGCCGCCCGGTCCGCGATGGACGTGCGGATCATATCCCTTAAATCGCCGTCATTCGGGTTGTCGTCATAAAGCCCGTGCATGGCGTGAACCGCGGTCATGGCCGGCCAGAAATCAGGATCATCACTGTTCTCTTTTTTAGGACGGACGAACTTCATGTAATTAATCATGACCGCGGCCGCGTTGCGGCGGATCACGGCGGAATGGCGCTCACGGGCTGCGTCTTCCACCGTTCTTAAAAAAGTCGTCGCCCCATAGCGGCCCAAGCTGGCCAAATGGACATACCGGTGAATGGCGCTCGCGACATAATGCTCGGACACATCTCGATCCAACAGCAAATCCCGAATGCGGTTATTGTCGTCATACCATTCATCGCCCAACACTTCGCTGCAACCCTCCCGGTCCCCGCAAGGGCCGCATTGAGTATGTTCTTCGTGATCCGGCCAATATTTTTTGACCAAACAATTGAATAAAGCGTCCGCCTGCTGAGCCTTTCGTTCCCCCCGTTCGCGCCGGGCAGCCTCGATATTGGCGTCGATATCCTCCGCCGTCAAAGTTTTGGCTTTTGATTTTGACCTCGGCTGTGCCCACGACGAAATTGGCAGCATCAACACAAGCAGAGCCATCCATGCGAATGCCGACCGTTTCCTGATCATGATTACCTTTATAGTTTAGATGCAGAATGAACGCGGGGCCACCCTCGCCTCACTGACTCTCCTGCTGGGGATATTGCATTTGATCGGTATTTTCGTTCATGCGCTCAACAACACGATTGTGTTCGCCGATGGCGCTTGTTTCTTCTTTTCTCTCCTGCTTGGATAGATAGTCAAAGAGCAAGAAACCGAGCGCGATAACAATGCCGACGCCGAAAAGAACGCCGCCTGCCGTTCCCGCTCCGGCCATCATGGCGATCCAGCCGCCGACCGCTAAACCCGCGCCGCCCGCAAGTGAAGCGTATTTGAGGCCGTCATAAATTTCTTTATTGTCGGACGCTGATTCCATCTTGCCGGCTAATTGAAGCCGCCGGGCGTCAAGCGCTTGCTGCTGGGCTTCCAGCATCGTCAATTGATCCTGCTGCGCGGGCCAATCAGATTCCTCCTCTGCTTCCGGAGGATCAACCTGGAATTGCTGCGTTACCACGCGCCGACCCTTGCCGGACCCGCCTTCCTCGAAAGGCGCCCCTGCCTCGGCTGCCGTTTGATCCGACGAATCATCCGCCCAACAAGGCGCGACGCCCGCCATAAGAGCGATTGCGGCGATCGCCAAGTGTCTGTTTTTCATATTTTTAATCTCCTTTTTTTTCATTAGATCGATTGATTTCGTCCTCGATTTCCCTAATCACCGATTTTTCAATGCGGTTTAAATACCGAAGCTCTCCCAAAGCAAACAACGTCAACGGGATGATAAAAACGCCGAAAGCAATCGAATCGCGACTGCCTCATCACATTCTTATTATCTGAGCAATCCGCCATAACGTCGCCTGACTTTAGACCTTGGGCCCTTAGTCTTTAGCCTCAGGACGCCTGATTCGCCTAGCAATGGCAAACTAAGTCAATCTTGATTTGCCTAACAATAGGAGCTATATATGTAAAGAGATGACCAAAGATTTTGCGAACGCGCTGATTCAATTCCGGCGGGAGGCCGGCTACCTATCAGGCTACGCCTTCTATCACAAAAACGGCGCCTCAAAAATTTTCGGGTTCGGCTATTCGCAGTACAAAAACTTCGAACGCGGGACGTCGCTGCCCAGGCCCAAAGGCCTCGCCATCGTCGCCAGGCTGCTGTTGCTGGGTCAAGAGGAAAACAAACTGAGGCAATTTCTTCTGGCTTATTTGAAGTCGTCCTGGGGCGAGGAGACATTCCGATTCTTGATCGCCCCCAGCTTCGTGCGCCCGTCCGAAAGCCGGGAAAAACATCCCTTGGGTGCGGCCATTAAAACGCTCCATGAAACGCGCCGGGTCAATCTCAGCGTGGAGCAGTCCAAACTAATCAGGGCGTCGCCCGCCAATTATTGGGTTTTTGAGACTCTGACCAATGACCGGAGGGCTTGGAAGGCGGATGAATTGGCTCAACTGCTGGGCCTGGGTCCGGCTAAAACGCGCCAGGGACTCGAACGCCTCACCGCGGCCGGAATTTTTAAAAAAAATAAAGACGGAAGCTTTGAATGCCCGCAAGCCGGCGCTTCCTTCATGCACCCGCGCAGCGGCAAAGAATTTTACGTTCCCCCCGATTACCAGACCTACGAAAAATATTGGAACAACATGCAAAAGAAAAAAGGCGCCTTCATGTTCAAACGCTTCGCGCTGACACGCGTTCCGGAAAACGCCCTGTTGAATTATCTGCCTTACCTCAGCCAGGCCATCAACGGCATCGGCATCTATTCCGTGTTCGATCCGGCTCCTGATTCCGCGCTTTTTGTCGTCGAGGGCACCGTCCGTAAGTTGTGCCCGTTTTAACTCATGAAGGCTTTTTTTTGGCCGGTGTTCGGCTTATTATGCGCCCTGGCCCCGGCGCTTCAGGCAACGCCGAATTTCACGCCTGACGACGGCGTCCGCTTGTCTTCGGGCGTACCCCACGACATCATCGAAGCCGGCGGCCTCCTGAGGCTCTACTTTGTCCGGGATCATGTCCGCGTGCACTCGGCCACGTCCACGGACGGCTTGGCCTGGAGCGAGGAGCCGGGCTTTCGCATTTCCACGCAAACAGCCCAACTCGATCAAAGCTCGATCACGTCTTGCGCTTTACTGCCGCTGACCACCGGTTACAGAATGCTGTACTCTGCGATCAGTTCGACGGGCGGTTATCACATCCTTTCCGCGACCTCGACCGACGGCATTGATTGGGTCAAAGAGCCTGGGGTGCGCGTGGAAGCCAATCCCGCAACCGCATTCGTCGGCGCCGTCAGAATTTCAAGCGCCGGCGCCATCTGGAGGCTTTATTTCCTCCAAGATGCCGACGGCGGCAATGAAATCACGGACTACGAGCTTTGGGCGGCCGGCACCACGGACGAAGGCGCCACGTGGTCAGCTCCGGAGCGAATCATCAGCGCGCCCTTCGGCAGCTTCGACACGGCCCGCCTGACGCTGGGTCCGACGCGCATCATCTACACCAACCTCGGTTCCGGGACAACGGTTGAAACCCGGTTGTTGAGCCGGATCAGCATCGACGGATTAAACTTTTCGGCGGAATCAGGCGTGCGGCTGTCGACCGAACCGAACTCGGTCGGCTTCACCTCGCCCGTGCTCCAGAAAGTCTCGGACTACCGGTGGCGCGTTTATTACGCGTTTATCGGCGGCTCCACCAATCCCGTGGTCATGTCCGCGTTGACTCTGTTTCCCGATCCCGTGACCGTCAGCCCGCAGTCAGGAACCAATACGAATGCCAATCAAGCCTTTACCCTTTTCGGCGAAATCTTCTCGACCGGAACGATCGCGATTGAACTGCGGCGCTCCGGAGAAACACCGATCACGGCCACGGCCCTGGCGCGGCCCAATGATATGACCATCACCGGCGCGCTCAATATCTCAGGGAAGATGCCGGGTTACTGGGACGTGCTGCTGACGAATTCCGACGGCCGCAGCGCCACGCTGTCGGGAGGATTTCGCATCGATACGCCCGGAGGCGAAATCGTCATGACGGACAATTTGTTCAAGCCTGCCGAAGGAGGGCGGGCCAAAATTGAAGTAAAAACTTTCGATCCCGGGAGCGTCAGCCTGAAAATTTACACCATCAACGGCGCTTTGGTCAAAGAGCTCTTCGAAGGAGAGCAGCCGATCGGCACATCGACTTATTTCTGGGGCGGCGACACGCAAGACGGACGCCCCGTCGCCAGCGGGCTCTACTACCTTCACGCCAAAGGCCCCAAGCTCAATAAAATCGAAAAAATCATCGTGATCAAATGATTAATCGAAATGTCTCCACAAAAGAAAACCTGTTATGAGATTGCTTCACCCGTGGCTCGCAATGACGATCTGCATAAACTCTCTTGCAACGGCCTCTTTTCTATACGCCGAACCCGGACGCACCGCGGCCCAATTCCTCGTTCGCGACACGGGCACGCGCGCCCTGGCTTTAGGCGGGGCTTTCACCGCGGCTTGGGGCGATATCGAATCCATCGGCTATAACCCGGCCGGAGTCGGCACCATCACCAACACTCAAATCGATTTGATGTATTCCAGAGGTTTTGCCGGGGATAATTTCGGCTCCATGAACCTGGGCCTGCCGCAGCTTCACCCCGTTCACTTCGGCTTAGGCGCGACGCATTATGACGCGGGCAGCATCGATTTGAATTTGTCCGGCGGTCTCCAAGAAAAAAGGAAAGCGGAGCAGGATTGGGCCTTTACCGGAACCATGGCCCTTGAGCTGACCTCCGTTGTCAGCGTGGGGGCATCGGCCAAATCCTTTCGTTCGACCTTAGCCGAAGAATACGATGCGCAAGGAACGGCTTTTGATGCCGGCCTTCTGATGCGCCTGCCGCTAGGCGGGCGACTGGGGCATCTTTATGCGGGCGGCAGCCTGATGAATCAAGGCGATGAAATCACCTTCCATAAAGAAAAAGACCCCCTCCCGACCAAACGCGCCGGGGGCCTGGCCTGGCGTTTCGGCGGGCAATCGCAGGAAGGGATGGGCGATGAGCCGGGCCGTTGGGAAGTGCTGATGCTCGGCGACGTGTCCCAGGTGAAACATGAGAAAAAAATCGCGTCGCTGGGGCTCGAAGTGACGCAGTTTAATCTGTTCGGCTCGGAGACCATCGCTTCGCTCAGAGGAGGCTACAGGTCCGAGGCTCAAACGCCCTCCACCCATGTCGGCTTCGGCTGGGGACAGGAGCTATGGCTTTTAAATTACGCGCTTGTCTTTCATAAAACCGGGCTCAGGCATCAGATGTCGATGAGCTGGAAACTTTGAAAAAAACCGTTCTATCCTTGGCGCCGATCATCGTCCTTGCCGTCATTCTGACGCTCAACTGGCTGCCGCCCTCGGATCTTTTGCGGCTTTGGCAACGGCGTTTCGGCTATCCTCAAGAAGCGGCGCGGGCCATTAAAGATCATTACCGGGCCCAGTCCGTGTTTCTCGACTTAAGCGAAGAGCCCGGCTACGGTTTTGTCCGGTCTTTTTTCTATTGCCCCTCTGCTAGCACGCAGCGCGCCTCGCCCGAGGACCAGGAACAGGAGCGGCGCAAAATCGCCGCCACATTAAATAACCTGGGTTTGACCCAGGACGGTAAAATGTTGGTGGTGGCCCAATGCCCGTTCAGCGAAAGTCTTCCGTTTTGGAACCGGCTCTTCGGCGCGGTTAAGACGCACACCTTCGGCGAGACGCTTGTTGACGCCGCCCGCGGCCGCCAGCAGCCAACATTGCAGCAGAAATGACTAATTGCTCAGGCTCCTAGGCAATTTTCTATCATTACCGAAGAAATTTATCCTGAATATGGAGGATCGCTATGAGCACGACAACCCTTGAAAAACCCCGCGCCGCGACGAAGACGCTTGAGGACCTGTTGATCGAAAAACGCCGCTTTCCCCCCTCCAAAGAATTCCGCGATCAAGCGAACGTCAAAAAAGAAAATATTTATAAAGAAGGGGCTCGGGCGTTGAAATTTTGGGAAAAACGGGCCGGCAAACTTGTCTGGTCCAAAAAATGGAAAAAAGTCTTGCAGTGGAAAGAGCCGTTCGCCCAATGGTTCGTGGGCGGCAAATTAAACGCCTCGGTCAATTGCGTGGACCGCCACCTCGATTCCTGGCGCAAAACCAAAGCCGCGATTATCTGGGAAAGCGAGCCCGGCGAAACGCGCACCCTGACCTACCAGCAGCTCTCGCGCGAGGTCAACCGCTTCGCCAATGCCTTGAAAAGTCTCGGCGTGGCCAAAGGCGACCGCGCCGTCATTTATATGCCCATGATTCCGGAACTTCCCATCGCCATGCTGGCCTGCGCCAGGATCGGCGCCGCGCATTCCGTGGTGTTCGGCGGCTTCTCGGCCGAGGCCCTGCGCGACAGAATCAACGACTGCAAAGCCAAAGTCGTGATCACGGCCGACGGCGGGTACCGCCGCGGCAACATCGTCCCTTTAAAACAAAACACGGATAACGCCGTCGCGGAAACCCCGAGCGTCGAAAAAGTCGTCGTCTACCGGCGCTTGGGAAAAACCCATGACTGCCCGTGGACTCCGGACCGCGACGTGGACTGGGATGAGCTTGTCGCCGGGCAATCGGCCGTCTGCAAACCCGAAGAAATGGACAGCGAAGACCTTCTTTATATTCTCTACACCAGCGGCACCACCGGCAAACCCAAGGGCATTATGCACACCACGGCCGGATATTTAGCCGGCGTGCAGACAACCACGGAATTTATTTTCGACTTAAAGGACGAGGACGTTTACTGGTGCACGGCTGATATCGGCTGGGTCACGGGCCACAGCTATATCGTCTACGGCCCCCTGGCCAACGGAGCCACCACCGTCATGTACGAGGGCTCCCCGGATTGGCCGGATAAAGACCGATTTTGGGCCGTCATTGAAAAATTCGGCGTGACCATTCTCTACACCGCGCCCACGGCCATCCGCACCTTTATGAAATGGGGCGAAGAGTACCCCGGCCGCCGCGACCTTTCCACGCTAAGGCTTTTGGGTTCCGTCGGCGAACCCATCAACCCCGAAGCCTGGGTCTGGTACCACAAAGTCATCGGCAAAGAGAAATGCCCTGTTGTGGACACCTGGTGGCAGACGGAAACGGGCTCGATTTTGATTTCCCCTTTGCCCGGCTTAACCGCCTTAAAACCCGGTTCCGCCACAAAGCCTTTTCCGGGCATCGAAGCCGATGTCGTGGATGAACACGGCCGGCCGGTCAAAGTCGGCGCCGGCTACCTGATCATCAAAAAACCGTGGCCGTCCATGCTCAGAGGCATTTACGGCGACCCCGAACGCTACAAAGCTCAATACTGGAGCCGATTCCCCGGCGTATATTTCGCCGGAGACGGGGCCAAAAGAGACAAGGACGGTTATTTATGGCTTTTAGGCCGAGTGGACGATGTGCTGAAAGTTTCCGGCCACCGCCTCTCCACCATGGAGATTGAAAGCGCGCTGGTGGATAATCCCAAAGTGGCCGAGGCTGCGGTGATCGGACGCCATCACGACATCAAAGAAAACGCCATCGTGGCCTTCGTGACGTTGAAAGAAGGAACTCAAGGCAATAACGGCGCAAGCCAAACCGGCCGCGAAACCGCGACCGAAGAACTCAAGGCCCATGTAGTCAAAAAAATCGGATCGCTCGCCCGTCCCGATGAAATCATTTTCACGGCGGAGCTGCCTAAAACGCGTTCGGGAAAAATCATGCGCCGCCTTTTAAGGGATATCGCCGAAGGCCGCGCCATGGGTGACACCACTACCTTGGCCGACGTCAATGTGGTCAAGGCGCTGAAAGAAAAATACGAGCACCTCGAAGGCTGAGCGGTCAGGGCAACGGCTCAATCGCTGCGTCGGGGGTTTCCAGTTCGTCAGATGACCCATGGCAAGAAGGACTGCCGCCGGTTCCTTCAGGGTCAGGCAACGAAGCTCTCTGAAAGGCGCGCTTGACGTCCAACAATTGCGAACAAACTCGGCCCACAAGCTCGCTGACTTCCAACTCAAAGCTCATCAGATCCCCTGAACTCATCCGCTCCGAATTTAGACGGTAATACGTGCCCTTTTGGTCGATCTGATTGATCAGACCCTGGGCGTTTCCGTGAGCTCGGCGGGTTGCTTGAACGGCCGGACGCCGCCGCCTGATTTGTTCTCTCGCCTGACGGCAAGCGGTACTATTGCAACGAACCCCGCTGGCGCGCGCCGCTTCAGCGGCAGCCGCCTCAGCCTGCCTTAATTGTTGATGCAAAACATTGTATTCGCTTTGAAGCGAATCTTTCCACTTGAGAATCTCCGCGTGCAAACCCGACGCCTGGCCCAAGGCGCACCCGATAAAACCGGAACCGCTCTCGCAATCCGAAACACTGGTCAGCTCAATGCCGTCAAGCTCGGAGCTTGATTCCCCAGTCGGCGCCGCAGGGCTTTCCAAATCATCCGGCCCCGCGAATAATAATGCCGCGGCGAAATAAGCGGGCAGCGCAAGCGCAAAAATAAAAACAACCGTCTTTCTACATCCGTTTAATTGCATAACAGGCCCCCATTTGAATTCTTGCTCTCCCAATATGTACCATCAAAACCTCAAGACGGCAAGATGGCTCAAACAACGGCGCGGGGAATGGAAAAAAGGCGGGCTAAGTGGACGCAGCGGTAATTTTTTTAATGAGTTCGGGGATATCCTCTTCCCGCATGCCGGATTGCCAAACGCCGTCCGGATAAATAAAAGCGTTCGGTCCTTTGCGGCAGAGGCTGAGGCATCCGGAACGGGCCACGCGGATTTGCCCCCCCAGCCCCGCTTCCTTGACGTAAGTTTTTAATTTCTCGCAAATCACGTCGCCGCCGCGGCCGGGATTGGCGCAGGCTTCGCGCCCGTCATCCCTGACATTGGTGCAGACAAAAACGGTTTTTCGATAAGGGATCTTTTTTTCAATCATCGCTCTTTCCAGGGAAACCCAATTAGCTTATATTATACCGATGCGACGCTGGGGAATTTTACTGGCGCTTTTAACCGGGACCGCCGCCTGGCCCCAAGAACCGGCATCGCCCAAAACCGAAGCCCCCCTACGCAGAGCTTCGGGGGACGCTCGACCCGCCGGAGGCGGATCCCCGGCAGACGGTTGGGGCGGCGCCGTCATTCTTGAGGCTAAAGACGGCCTTCGGTTGTCGGGCCAATTCTACCGCCCGGCTTCAACCCATGCCGCGACCTGGATTCTCCTGCATGGCTTGGGCGCCAACAAAGAAGAATGGAAAACATTCGCTCTGGAGCTTAAAAAGAAAGGTCATGGATTCCTGGCCTTAGACTTGCGCGGCCACGGGGAAAGCACGCAGAAAAAATCCGGCGATTCCGTGACTTATGAATCATTTCCTAAAAACGGCCCCGGGTCCCCCTGGCACCTCATGATCAAGGATGTCGACCTGGCCGTCAAGCATATTACCGCCCACGAAATTTCAACGTCGAGCATTGTGCTGGCCGGCGCCAGCTTGGGCGCCAATATTGCCTTAAATTACGCGGCTGAAAATCCGCGCATCGAACGCGTTATTCTTTTATCTCCGGGCCTGCGTTATGCAGGCGGCCTTGAGACGGAACAGGCCATGAAAACCTACAAAGGCAGGGTGGCCATCGCCGTGGCCGATAACGACGGTTACGCCTATTTCAGCGCCCAGAAGCTTAAAAAACTCAACCCTAAAACCACGTTCTGGGTCAAACCAGGCGCCGGTCACGGCGTGGGTCTTTTCGACGGCAAATGGGAACAACGTCTCTTTGACTGGCTCAATCCTCCTCAGCCGCGAAAAAAATGACGGGCGTCCATAACCTGTCCGCATGATTTCCATCGATTCTCTCGGCAAGAGCTTCGGCGAACATCCGGCTGTTCGTATCGAGCGGCTGGAAATTCCCCTTCGCCGGACATTCGCCGTGATCGGACCTTCGGGCTGCGGCAAATCGACGCTCTTACGACTGATCATGCGCCTAATCAAGCCGGAAACAGGAACGATCCAAATCAACGGCCTGCTGATGGACGACCGATCCTGCCGCCTGTTGCGTCAAAACATAGGCTATGTCATTCAGGAAGGCGGGCTCTTCCCTCATCTGACCGCCGGGCAAAACGTCGCGCTGATGGCGAAAAGGCTGGGCTGGCCGGGCGAACGAATACGCAGCCGCATCGAAGAAATTGCGAATTTGGCCGACATCCGGCCGGAGGAACTCCGGCGTTATCCGGCCGAACTCTCCGGCGGGCAGCGCCAAAGAATCAGCCTGATGCGCGCGATCATGCTTGATCCGGCCATCATTCTCCTCGATGAGCCTCTTGGAGCGCTCGATCCCATGATCCGGACCCGCCTGCAGAACGACCTCAAGCGCATCTTCAACCAGCTCAAAAAAACCATTATCTGGGTGACTCACGATATGGCCGAGGCCGCTTTTTTCGGGCATGAAATCGTGCTGATGAAGGACGGGCGCGTCGTCCAGCAAGGCCCGCTGGCGCAGCTCTTGGAGAACCCGTCCGATACGTTCGTGACCGAATTTATTTTGGCCCAACGCCCTCCCGAGGAGCTTGTGCGATGGCAGCGGCGCTGATCGCCGCGATTCTTGCTTTGTTCTCCTGGGCCGCGCCCGGCGCTCAGGCTGAAAAACCGACGCTGACCATCGGCTCCAAGCGCTTCCCCGAATCCTATATCCTCGCCGAAATCGCGGCCCAAACAGCCGAAGAAACGGGCGAAGCTCGCGTCATCAGAAAATTCGGCCTGGGCGGAACAGCCATCGTTTACCGGGCTTTACGCACGGATGCCGTCGATCTCTACCCGGAGTATACGGGCACGATTCTCGAAGTCATATTACAAACCGACCGGCGGCTTGATTTGAAAGAAATCAACCAAAAGCTCGCCGCCAAAGGTCTGGCCACGGGCGGCGCCCTGGGTTTTGACAACAGCTACGCCTTAGCCCTGCCTGAAACCCTGGCCGCGGAGCTCGGAATACGCAAGATATCGGACTTAAAAAAGCACGCTGATATTCGCCTGGGCCTAAGCCATGAATTCTTGAAGCGAAAAGACGGATACCCGGGATTGAAAAAAGCCTATCGCCTCAATATGAAAAACATCACCGGGCTCGATCATGGGCTCGCTTACGAAGGACTGGCCGCAGGCACCATCGACGCGACGGACGTCTATACCACGGACGGCAAGCTGTTGAAATTCAACCTGCGGATACTCGAGGACGACCTTCTATTTTTTCCCGATTATTCCGGCGTTTTTCTCTACCGCAAAGAGTTGGAGAAACTCCTGCCCAAAACAATGGCGGCCCTGGACGCGATGGCCGGAAAAATCAGCCGGCAGGATATGATCGCCATGAACGCGCAGGCGGAGCTCAAAGGCGACGATTTCGCCTCCATCGCCTCGAATTATCTGCACGCCATCGGCTCCGCGCCGCAAAAACCGGCGAACGCCCCATCCGCGCCGTCGCGCAGATTGGCCGTTCTCATCAAAGAACACTTGATTCTAACGGGCCTGTCCCTTTTTCTGGCCGTTTTAACCGGTGTTCCGCTTGGGGTGTTGGCCGGCAGGCGCCCTAAGCTCGGACAAATAACCCTGGCGGCCGCCGGCATTATTCAAACCATACCCTCGCTGGCGCTCCTATGCTTTATGATCCCAATCGCCGGCATCGGCGAACGACCGGCAGTCATCGCCCTTTTTCTCTACAGCCTCTTGCCCATCGTCAGGAACACCCTGACCGCGCTTCAATCCATCGAACCCAAGCTCACGGAATCAGCCGCGGCCTTAGGCTTATCTTCCCTGGAACAACTGTTTTTAATCCAGCTTCCCCTCTCCTCCAGAAGCATTCTAAGCGGCATCAAGATTTCAGCCGTCATCAATATCGGAACAGCGACCCTGGCGGCTTTGATCGGGGCGGGCGGCCTGGGCGAGCCCATTGTCACCGGCTTGGCGTTAAATGACACCGCCATCATTTTAAGAGGCGCGATTCCGGCCGCGCTTTTGGCGCTTCTTGTTCATGGGCTGTTTGAAATTTTAGACCTCTGTTTAATTCCCAAGGGGTTGCGCCTAAAACAAATGTAGGTCCTAAGGCCTAATCCCCATTAGGTCTTAAATCCTAAACAATGATGACCAATATTGCCTAAACTCCAACTAATGGCCGGTATACCGGCGTTCTTATTTTTGTTGACCCTGGCTGCCGGGCCGGTAGGGGCTCAATTGCCTATGGACCGCTCCTGCACGCCCAGGGAAATGACCTTCCGCCCGATCATGATCAATCCTTCGGCGCCGGAAAGCTCAACGGCAACGACAACAACGCAAGAGGCGACATCAACGCCATCCCAAGGCGATCACCGGCGGCTTGAAGAAACCTTCGATCGAGGGGGCTGCGGGCAAGGCCGCGTGAATCCTCCCTTAAACTCGGTCAATTCTTCCTCGTCGACCGGCCAAGCGAACGCCGTTGATGCCATTCGCGTCCAAATCAACCAATCGACGTCTACCCAACCCGCTGCCAACGCCGCAATCAAAAATACGAAAGAGCAGGTTCAGGGGCCCACGTTTTTTTCCTTCATCAGCAGGCTCTTTAACTCCATCGCCAATTTGGTCAAACTCGCCATTGTCGCGCCTCTTTCCATCATCTCGAACGTCATTGAAGGAATCGTCTCGGGGATTGGGGCTATTTTCACCGGCGATATCGTCCATGCGCTGACCTGGCCGTTTAAGACGGTCATCAACGCCGCCTGGAATACCGTGGCCATGGCCGCCAATGCGGCCAGCATCGCGCTCGACCCGTTCTGGCACCTCGGACGACCCCAGGACCCTGCGGCTGATGTTTACATGGTCGGACTTGGGCCGCGCATACGAACCGTTGTTGCCGGCGGGCCGCTGGGCGCGGCCAATCTGCTGTTCGGACAAAAGGAAGAAACCGATTATTTTGTTTTCTCCAGCGCCTTCATTCAAACGCGTGAACACAGGTCCTATGAAGAGACAGAAGGCAACAGGGATGTCTTGGCCCATGAATTCGGCCATACCCAGCAGGCTCAAAACAGCTTTATGGTGGATTTGGCCGTTCGCCGGGGCATTACCGATCCCGAAGGCGTTGAGCGCGAAGCGGATGAAATCGGCGAAGAAATCGAAGACGATATTTGGATTTACCGCTAATCCTAAATCGGCCTACCGAGTCTAACCTCCAGCCAACGCGCAATCTCGTCCCAGGCTTTTTCCATGGAACGGCCGACCAATAAATCCATATGCCCGGCCCTGCGGCAACCGTGAGTTTCGCGGCTGATCATGGCGTACTCGACCGGGCCCCCGGTTTGCCCAAAAAACGCGCGCGTTGACTCCGGCGGGCAAATCCAGTCATCGGCTCCGGCCAAAGCTAAAATCGGCATTTTGATCCGGTTCATATCCTCTCTATAGTCGACGCGCCGGTCCGCGGATAACCACCGGTCTTGATCGGGCCAAACGCACCACTGCCGCATAAAGCCCTTGGGCAAATTCTCCGATCCCATGCCCAAACGTTTAGCCGGAAAATACCCCAAAAACCGGGTTAACCAGTTCATCGCGGTCATGGCCCAACGTTTCTGCCGTCGGCGTTTGGCGTCCGGCTCAAAAGACGGCATCCACACATTCACTCCCAAGGCAATCAAACCGTCAATCGGAAAATCAGGCCTCTGGGATAAAAGCATGGTTGTCGTATTGCCGCCCAAGGAATGTCCGATAATGAAAAACGGCAGGCCCCCATGGCTCGCCCTTAAAAATTCAACCGCAGCAGGAATATCTTTGAATCCGACATCGTCATAGGTAAAATCAGGCCTCGCCCCCGAGCGGTGCCGGGAAAACCCGTGTCCGCGAAAATCGAGGCGATAAACGACGAACCCTTTCAAAGCCAAATAAGACGCCAAGCCGCGGCCCCGGGGGAAATCAAAGCTGGCGGCATTGGTAAAAACCGCGTGCTGGCAAAGCACGACGGCCTTGGGCTTGGTTCCCGGGGGCGGCTCATGGCGATAAAGAGCCAGTTCCCAGGCGTCTTCGGTCGCCACGAAAACCGCCGGCTCGCGGTCTCCCTTTGGCCGCGCCTCCGGCTTAATAATTTCTGTTTCGCTGCCGGACATAGTGACGATCGACCGCATAAGATTTAATCAGCTCGGCCGCGGCCTGAGCCGTCGACCATTTAGGCGAAAAACCCAACAGCCTTTTAGCCTTGTCAATGGCGTAGCAATTGTGATTAAGGATATAACCGGTTTGATAATCAGGCAGCGACCACAGGCCCGCGGCGCGCAAAACGCGCAAGGCGGGGCCGACCAGGAAACGCGGAATGCCGACGATTGTTGAACGGCTGCCGACGGCCTCAATCATCGCTTGTAACACTTCCCGGTGAGTCGCGGGCTCGGCTGCGGCCACATTAAAAGCTTCGCCCACCGCCTCACCCTTGGCCGCAGCCAGGCAATAAGCATCAAGCGCATCCTCGTAACCGACGAAACTGCCGTAAATTTTTCCATCGCCCGCTACGGCAACCGGTTTGCCGGCCAAAATCCTGTCCATAAGATCAAGCATGGGGCCGTGATTGTAGTGTCCGGGGCCGCAAATCGTGGGCAAACGCAACATGGTGACCGCCAAGCCTTGCTTCATGAACAAACCGCACAACCACTCGGTCTCAAGTTTATGGCGGCCATACCAACCCACCGGATCATCCGTCGGCGCGTCTTCGGTGCAGGGAAACGGCGGCCGTGTTCCGTAAATTTCAATGGTTGACGTATGGACGAAACGCCGGACGCCGACTTCAAGGGCGGCCTCAAGCATATGGCGCGTGCCGCCGATGTCGATTTCCCATTTTTCCCGTTCAGGACGCCGGGAAAAGGACTGAATGAACGCGAGATGAAAAACAACATCCGCATCTTCCATCGCCTTGGCGACGACTCTTCTGTCCCTGATGTCCCCCTCGACGAATTCGACTTCCGGGGGCAGATATTTGGTCCGCGCGATATCCAATACCCGGACGCGCTCGCCTTGTTTGAGCAATTTTTTGGCCAGATGGCTGCCCAGGTAGCCGGCGCCGCCGGTAACAAGCTTAACCATCAAAAGCAAAGTCCGGCGCTTTGTTGGTCAAAAAGTCGACGGCATTCGGTTTTTCGTTCGTCGGAACAAAAAAGCGTGTCAATGCCGTTTCTGGCGATACGGCAAAGCTCAGCCGGGCTCAATTGCAGCTCCTTGGCCGCGGCCTGATATTCATGCGTCAAGTCAATGCCGAAAATGCCGTAATCATCGGTATTTAAAATCACGGGAATGCCGAGTTCAAGGAATTTCGGCAACGGGTGCTCCTGATAACTTTTGACCGCAGCGGTCCTCACGTTCGAGGTAAGGTTGACCTCAATGGGGATTTTGCGCCAGGCGACTTCCTGAAGCAAATCCGGATATTTCGGCAGAAAAACGCCGTGGCCGATGCGGTCGATGCCCACGCGCAGGACGGCAGGCAAATCAGGGCTCGGATAGACCTCACCCGCGTGCACGGTGGTAAACAACCCTTGCCGTTTGGCTTCCCGATAAAAATCCGCATAATCATCGAAGCTTGACGCGGATTCATGATTGGCCAAATCCAAACCGACCACGCCCTTATCCTTATAACGGCAAGCCAATTGAAACATGGCTTCGTTTTCCTTGAGGGGATGATCCCTGAGCATGGTGATGATGACGCCGCTTGAAACCCCGAAATCCTTGCGGCCTCGAGCCAGGCCCTTTAACGCGCCGTCAAGAATTTCATCCATACCGAAGCGTTCGCCGGCCATCAAAGACGGCGCAAAACGCGTCTCAAAATAAAGGGCATGGTCATTGTTGGCCTGACGGCAGGCTTCATAGGCCGCTTCTTCCATGGCTGCGGGGACTTTAAGAAGAGGGTAAATCGTAAAAAAAGCGTCCAAAACTTCTTTTAACGAATCGCGCGCTGAAGAAACAACGACGATTTTGGCGATTTCTTCCAAGGATTTTTCAGCCAACGGATGGCCTTGCTCCTTGGCCAATCTCAAAACGAGTTCGGGCCTTAAGGCGCCGTCGAGATGGGAATGCGCCTCGACTTTGGGCAGGGTTCTAAAAAAATCCGGGTTCTTTTTTCCAACGGCGGACGCCGATTTTTTTGTCGTCGAACTCATGACGCTTACCGGCGCCAGCCTCCCCCCTGATAAGACGGAGGCTGCGGCGAATAAAAAGTCGTTGACGACGGCTGCGGGTTGTTTGATGCCTGGGGGGCCTGACCCGAAGAAGACGGGGCAGCCGCAGGATTTTGCTGGCCTGCAGGCGGCGGAGGAGGAGAAAAAAATGAAGGGGGCGGACTCCAGGCGGAAGGAGCGCCGCTTGGCGCCGCTGAGGGCCCAGTAGGCCCGGCCGAAGCCGGAACAGGGGGCATTGAAAACGCCGGACCCTGTTGCTGGGGCGAAGAATAAGACGGGGCAGGAGGCGGCTGCTGGGCCAAACCCATGTCCTTGGGCAAATTTCTCCCGCGCAGCATCGCATTAATTTCACGCAACACCCGCTGCAGCTGGACTTTTTGACGTAAATCGAAATTCCAACCCTCATCCGCAAAAGCATAATAGAGAATCCCGGCCGGGCGGCCTTTCATAAAAAGCTCGACGGTTTTCTTGAGGTCTTTGGGCTTTTGATTAAGAGAAACGACGGCCCACCAGCGTTGGCCGTCGAATTCAGGGAATACGTAAGCATCGAGATAAATGCGCAGCTTGCGCGGATTTTCATAGCGGATGACCCCGATAATATCCGCCGCATCCTTGTAATGGGCGTAGGACTTCCCGCGCACCGTAATCCCGTTGGGCTTCTTCGGGCCGTAATTCAAATCGGAAAGAGTAATGAATGTCGGGCGCGCTTGAAGGTCGGTCGTATGAACAAAACGATTGATCTCCTTGACGATATCAGGCTTAACCCCGTGCATATCCGGCTCATCGATCAAATACCAAAAAGTGACCGCCGGATGATTTTTGATGGATTCCACCGCAGGCAAAACTTTTAACGAATCGAAGGGCGTGCCGTACACCCCGGCAAAAACCTTAAGCCCGGCCGCATGAGCGGCGTCAAGCTGTTTTACGACATCCTCGCGGGAACGCCCGTTATCCGCGCCCACTTCAACCGACTCGATGCCCAGTTCCCTGACCAATGGGTAAGCGTCGGCAGGCACATGATACATTCCGATCGTCTCTAAAGGAGCCGAAGAAATGCTGATTTTTGCGGCGGCGGCCGCACCGGCAAAAATGCCGAAAAAGACCCCGAGGGTCAGCGCCCTGATTACGATGCTGATCATCCTCTGGGATGATACTTTTTATGAAGGAGTCTCAGCCGGGCCTGATTCAAGTGGGTGTAAATCTGGGTTGTGGACAGCTTTTTGTGGCCCAATAGCTGCTGGATGGACTTTAAATCAGCGCCCCTGGCCAATAAGTGAGTGGCGAAACTATGGCGCAATTTATGCGGCGACAGCGAAAAAGCCATGGGTCCCACGATCGGCCCGCCGATTCTTTTTAACGCCAGATAAAAAGCCACGCGCGACCAAAGCCGGCCCTTGCGCCCCGGAAACGCGAGGCTTTCGGGAGAAGCTCCCTTTAAGAAACGCCCCTGATAAACGGCAAACGCATGCTGGGCCTTTTGCCCGCAAGGCACAAGCCGCTCGTAACCCCTTTTGCCGCGCACGCGGATCAAGCCCACCGCTAAATCAATGTCCCCTATTTTAATTCCGAGCAGCTCGGAAACGCGCGCGCCCGTCGCGTACAAAAGCTCGAGCGCGGCCCAGAAACGGACGATGGACCGGTTGGCGGGCTTAGCCTTGGCCAAATCCCGCACGCCCTCAAGCAAACGGCTCGTCTCATCTTCCTCCAAAAAATAAGGCAGGCGCTCGCCGAGTTTGGGGCGGACTAAATTCTGGGCCGGATCATGGGCCAACAACTCTTCTTCAAGAAGAAACCTGAAAAAAGATTTCATGGCGCTGATTCGTCTCGACAAACTGGCCGGACGCAGATGTCCGCCGTCCGAGGACAAATGGCCGTCCAAATGCTCCCGCTTCAGGGAATTGAAGGCTATTTTTTTGCGATCAAGATAAGCCGCAAGCGCATCCAGATCGCGGCGATAAGCGTCGATGGTCAACGCCGAACAATTCCGTTCGGCGGAAAGGTAATTAAGAAAAAGCTCTAAAGCCGGACGAAACTCAATCGGCGTTTATGCTTTAACGAGTTCGGCTTTCTTCGCTTTTTTGGAGGAAGCGGCGGCCTCATCCGCGATGTCCTTGGCTCCCGCAGGCTCGCCTAGGATGGCTTTAAGCACGTCTTTTTCGATGCTTTCAAGCACATTCGGGTTCTCCCTCAGATAGGCGCGGGCCTGCTCTCTGCCCTGACCGAGTTGGGTTCCCTTAAGCAAAATCCAACTGCCGCTTTTCGTCACCACGCCGTACTGCAGGCCCATATCCAGGGCGCCGGATTCGCGGGAGATACCTTCGCCGTGATACATGTCGAATTCAGCCACGCGATAAGGCGGCGCCACTTTATTTTTGACGACTTTAACCCGCACGCGATTGGCCACCGCCACATCCCCCACCTTGATCGTTTCAATGCGGCGGATGTCCAAACGCAAGCTGGCGTAAAACTTAAGCGCCATGCCGCCCGGCGTGGTTTCCGGATTGCCGGCGAACGGTCCCATGCCGATTTTATTCCTGAGTTGGTTGATGAAAACAAGGCAGGTTTTTCCCCTCGCGATGGAACCCGCGAGTTTCCTTAACGCCTGGGACATGAGCCGCGCCTGCAAGCCGACAAATTGATCGCCCATTTCTCCTTCGATTTCAGCGCGCGGCAGAAGGGCGGCCACGGAATCGATCACAACAACGTCGAGAGCGCCGGAGCGCACGAGGGTATCCGCGATCTCAAGCGCCTGTTCTCCGGAATCCGGCTGAGAAATTAAAAGATTGTCGACATCCACTCTGAGCCGCTTGGCATAAGTGGGATCCATGGCATGTTCGGCGTCGATATAAGCCGCCTGGCCGCCCTGACGCTGGGCGCTGGCCACCACCTGAAGAGCCAACGTGGTTTTGCCGCTTGATTCGGGACCGTAAATCTCCACGATTCTTCCCCTTGGAAAACCGCCGATGCCGATGGCCAAATCAAGGGACAATGCTCCCGTCGGAATAATCTCCACGCCTTCCCCCTTTTTAACTTTTTCCCCCAATCGCACAATCGCTTCTTTGCCGAAATCTTTCTCGATTTTTTGAAGCGCCAGCTCCAACGCTTTAGCGCGGTCGTTTTGTCCCATGTCGCTCTCCTCCAAATTGCTTAATTTTTTCTGACGTTCGAAGTTTATCATTTTGCGTCCATTGCTTACGCGGCAAGGCCGATGGAAAAAAAATCCCTCGCTTTAGCGCGCAGGTTCTTGGACCGATCCTACCAACGCCCTTTCTTTTTGTATATAAAGAAAACCGATCGATCATATTTAAGGAGGACTGCCATGAAAAATAGAATCGTTTTAGCCGGAATCCTGATTGTTGCGGCGCTCTCAGCCGGGCTGCTCGTTTCCAAATCCGACGCCCAAGAAAAAGAAACCCAAGCCAGAGTGATCAAACAGTCCATCGTTAATATTGAATTCCAAGGAACGAAGGTTTGGGTCCCCTCTTATCTTGTCGTTCCCAAAGGCGCGAAGGTGGAACTGAAACTCATCAACGACACGAAATCAGGCGTCCATGGCTTCACCATCCCCGATTTCAACGTCAAAACGGAAGTAGCGCCGGGTAAACCTAAAGAACTGAGCTTCATCGCCGATCGAACCGGCATCTTTCCCATTAATTGCCATATGCATCCGGCGCATATCGGCGGGCAACTGGTTGTCCTCGATATCAAATAGTCCAGAAAGTCCCACATCTGTTTAGACTTTAGTCCTATTTTTAAATAGGACTAAGGACCCATGTCAAAATAGGCCCTTGGAACTAGAGTGATTAGGAACGCCGACGGACAAACGGTCCGTCATACAACAAGCCGGACCGGCCCGCGCTTAGCGCGAAGCCGAACCGGCGGAACGACGCTCTTTGAACGACAACTTGAGCATGTAAGCCGCCCTACATAGGCTGCTGGCGCAGCGGGCTTTTCAAAGCCCTGAGGGAACTGCGACAAACCTAAGCAGGACGACCGAACAACTTAGTTGATAACCATCAAGGGAACGGCTCCTCCCATGACGACGTTCATGGAGGATTCATGCGAATACTCGCTAGCGCGGCCGGCGCAAGCAAGATAGGCCATGTTCTTGCCTGCTTGCCGGCGATCATGCTGGCCTGCCTCCTTCCGGGCAGGGCGGGCGATCTGCGCGCAACGGCTCAACGGCAGAGCCAGACGCAACTAGCCAGAGGACCTCTGGTCTTTTTTGACGGGCCAGCCCCTGCGTCCGGCGTCCGGGTTGTGCCTATTCGCCCGAAAACCCTCTCCTTTAATGATGCGGCGCCGGCCGCTCCCGACTCCCCCGCGGCCAATGAAGACGCCCCCCGCCGAGGCATCCAGCCTGAGCAGACCTATAATTTTGCTTCCTTAAAAACAGCTTTACTCGAATCCCCGGAGCCCGTCAAGGATGCCGCGGACGTGTTCCTGATGATTCCCGAACAGATTCTGGCCAAACTCGACGCCATGGGCGTGACCATTATTTATCACCGGCAATTTTTCCGCGGCGATGTGCCCAATTGCAGTCCGTCGGGCAGCTATCGGCCTTGGAGCAAACAAATTGATATTTATTGCATGCGCCCCATCTCCATTTTGCTGGCGGAAACAGCTCATGCCATCGACCAGATGATCGGCGAAGGCGACTTAAAAAGCGCCGCTGATCCCGATTTCAACGCCATTTACCAGAACTATAGAACCGTCATCGACAAGCATGTCCGGGACCATGGGCATCGATCCTTCCGGGACCATCTCACCCGCTCGCATCCGGGGCGTTGGGATTATCTCCCCGGCCCCAATGACGATGATCCGGCTTTAGGCCCCCAAGGCTATGCCTCCATCGTTGAATTATTCATGGAAGGATTCATTTACCACTATTACAACCCGAATAAGCTTGAACGCCATTATCCCGAGTTGGCGCAATATATTTCCGCGGCCATTGAAAAGGCCCAAGCTCCCGAGGATGAACCCCTTGTGGCCCGAAAAGCTCTTGTTCCTTATTCCGCGGTCGCCATGGTCCTGGTGGACCCATAATTAAGGAGGCCCTATCATGAACAACGCGCGAACATTGACGAAAAGCACGATCGCGCTCGCCCTGTGCCTGGCCGTATCCAGGCTCGACGCCGCAAGCGACGTTGAACTCAACGTTATTTACGGCGATGACAACCGCCTCGATCTGCATCAAGTGGATGATCCCGAGCTATTGTCTTGGGCGGACTCGACCGTGGCTCTCTTTGACGCGAGCCGCTTGACTCTGGATGCCGAAAACGGCCGGGTGAACCTCAGAACCGACTCCTATGCCGACGATTACAATCTTTGCCATGGCGAGCCGTTCCGGGATCAAAAGCATGGGGCTTTTTGTTCAGGAAGCTTGGTTGGTCCCGATCTGGTCATGACCGCCGGACACTGCGTCTCAAGCGCAGGCGAATGCCAAAGCACGCGCTTTGTTTTTGGTTTTGCGATCCGCGAAGCAGGCGCCTTGCCGGAAAGCGTGGCCGCGAGTGAAGTGTACGGCTGCGCCCAAATTATCGGCAGCGCGGTTGTTCATAACGGGGCCGATTGGTCGCTAATCCGCCTGGACCGCCCCGTCAATAATCACCAACCCAGAACCGTCAATCGCTCAGGCACGATTAAAAATGGAACCCAGTTGGTCGTCATCGGACACCCGGCGGGCCTGCCCACCAAAGTCGCGGGCGGCGCCTGGGTCCGAGATTCCAGCCCGACGGGCTATTTTGTCGCGAATTTAGATACCTACGGCGGCAATTCCGGCTCCGCTGTTTTCAACGCTGATACCGGAGCCATCGAAGGCATTCTCGTGCGCGGAGAACGGGACTACGAGGATATCGGCGGCTGCCGCGTATCCAAAGTCTGCAAAAACGAAGAATGCCGGGGCGAAGACGTCACAAAGATATCGGCTTTGGCCCGCCTGATCCCATCGGCTCAAAATGAAGCGCTCGCCGACTCAGGCGATGAGGAAAGCTCGGACGCCTTGGCCATGGCTCCGGAAGCCGCTTCCGCGCCTATCATGAGATTCGTTCCGGTGAGCTTTAACGCGCGCTCATTATCATCCGCCGCATCACGCTTGGGCGCCCTCTTTGAGACAGGAGCGCGTTAATCGGCTACAGGAACAGCGACTGAAGGGCTTCTTTTAATTGCGAGTGGCGGAATGAATAGCTCAGGGCTTGGGCTTTTTTAGGCAAAACTTTCTGCCCGGTCAAGAGCATGTCCGCCATTTCGCCTAAAGCCAAACGCAAAGCAAAGGCCGGCGCCGGCAGGAAAGCCGGACGACGAAGCACGGCGCCGAGCGTCTTGGCAAATTCACGGTTCGTGACCGGATTAGGCGCAGTGGCATTAATTGGTCCCGATGCCGTCGGGTGATCGATAAGAAAAAGGACAAGGCCGGCCAAATCGTCGATATGCACCCAGGACATCCATTGATCGCCCGAACCCAGGGGTCCGCCTAAGCCAAGCTTAAAAGGCAGAAGCATTTTGGCGATCGCTCCACCGCCATGACCTAAAACAATACCGATTCTGATTTTAACGGTGCGCACGCCCTGACGCTCGGCGTCCAGGCATTCGTTTTCCCACTGGCGGCATAGTTCGGCTAAAAAATCGGAGCCGGGGCGCGAGTCTTCATCGATGGTTTCATCGCCGCGGGGACCGTAATAACCGACCGCGGAAGCATTGACGAAAATTTTTGGTTTCGGCGTCAGGCGGTTTAATCCGGCGACAATCGCCCGGGTCGAAGCGATGCGGCTTTCGACCAAAACGCGTTTTCTTGGCTCGGACCATCGCCCGTCCGCGATCGATTCTCCGGCCAAATTAATGACGGCGTCGGCGGCTCCCACCGCATCGGCCCAACGCGCGCCTTCGGACGGGTCCCAACGCAGATAACGCGCCCCGTCAAAAGCGCCTTGGCGGGAGCGGCTTAAAATGACGATGTCATAGCCTTCCCCCGAAAGCGCCCCGCAAAGACGCTTGCCGATGAAACCGCCGCCTCCGGCAACGACAATTTTCACGGCCTGGCCGCTCCGGCTTGGGATAAACGGTGGGCTTCGATGATTTTGCGATAAACGCCGGCCGCGGGTTTGGGGGCTCGTTTAAAGCCGTCGGCCCGGTCGACGCTGTAGAGGCCGAAGCGCATCCGGTACGTGCTCCACTCATAATTGTCGAGCAACGACCAATGCAAATAACCCAAAGCGCGGACTCCCTGGCGCACCGATTCATCAAGGGCACGCACATGCCCGCTTAAATACTCACTCCTCAACGGCTCGTTGCTTGTCGTGGCCATGCCGTTTTCCGTAATTAGGATGGGTTTCGAGTACCTACGCCAGGCCTTCACCGCCACTTCGCGTAAGCCTTCGGGATAAACCTCATGCCCCATATCTTCCCTGGGCCTGTCACCCTGGCGCGTGCCGATCAACGAGCCGAGGAAACGGCCGGTGATAAACTCCATTTCGGAATAGAGAGGAATCAAATTCAATGGAGGCATCACCAAGGGAAACGGCCGCACGTAAACCCGCGTGTAATAATTGATGCCGACGAAATCCAAAGTGTCCCGGTGTTCACCGGGCAGCGCTTCCTGAACGCCGTCCCAGGAAGAGAAACGGCCCGAAACCATGGCATCAAGCATGCTCCAATGAAAAAAATGGTCCCAACGCTCCGCGGCCCGGCGATGGCTCGGCTTGTCGCGGTAAGGATGGATGGCGTTGACATTATGCGCGATGCCGATTTGAAAATCGGGACGGCGGCTCTTGATGCGGGCATAGGCCTTGCGATGGGCGATCACCACGTTTTTCATGGCGCTCGATAGCAAACCCGTAACCGGCGTTGCAATCGCGCGGCGGCCGGGCGGAAAATGCCCTGTGCCCAACGATTGAAGCACGTAAACGTTGGGCTCATTAAAAATCATCCACCACTTGACCTGCGGGCCCAAGGCCTCCACCGCCACGTCGGCGAAACGAAGGAAATGTTCGATCGCGCGCTCATCAGCCCAACCCAATGGGCATAACTTCAACAGCCACGCGGGATTCGTGAAATGATGCAGGCAGACCATGGGCAAAATGCCGCTTTTGTTCAAGAGTTCGGCTTGGCGCAGGTAGCGGCCCAACACCTCGTGATCAATCCGATCGGGCTCGGGAAAAACGCGGCCCCACTCAACCGAAAAACGATAGGTGTTGACTCCCAATTCCTTAAGGCAAGCCAGGTCCTCGTCAAAAAGCTCCCAGGAATTCGCGCAGGCGCCCGAGGGCTCCCACTTCCTCTTTTTTTCCCATGCCCAGAGATCGGAATGAACGTTGTTGCCCTCAATCTGATAGGCGGACGTGGACACGCCCCATAAAAAATCCGGTGGAAAATAGCTCATGATTTGATCGTCTCCGTCAAAAAGGATACCACACTTTGAATCAGCTTCTCGCGGTGTTCGGAGAACTGATGGTCGGCGCCGCGCACGGTGACGAAGCGCTTGGGGCTGCCGGCCCGCACAAAAAGCCCCCGGCCCAACTCATAAGGGACCAACTCGTCTTGCGTCCCGTGAGCGATCAGCAGCGGCGCGGCGATCTTTCCCACGACGTTCATCGGATCGTGGACGGCCAAGGTCCTTTTAAAATCCCGCCAAAGCGCGTCCTTGGAGCGGATGTCCAAGGTCCGCGCCAAATCCCAAACTTTCTTGCGCGAACGGGAACCGAACCATTGCCGCGAGCCGGCCATGGGCGCTAAAGCGACGACCGCTTTGGCGCTACGGCCGCCTTGAGCCGCAAAATTCAGCGCGGCCCAGCCGCCCATGCTGAAACCCAAAACCGCCGTCGAACGCCTCTTCACTTGCGGATCGCGGTTGAGAATCCGCCAAAAATACGCGGTGTCTTGCAAAATTCCGGAAAAGGAATACTGCCCGTGGCTCCCCCAGCTGCCGCGAAAATGCGGCGCCAGGCAAACCCAGCCCCGGCGGACGAGGGCCCGCGCCACATCCACGTTCTTCTCGGCGCCGGGAAAACCGTGGAGCATCAACAGTCCGGGCCGTTTTTTTCCCTCTTGATCAGGCGCATAGCGAACGCCCACGCGTTTTTGCCCTTGAACGCTCAGCAAAACGCTGTCAATGCGCATGGTCGTACAACTCTTCCTGCAAAGCGGTGATTTCGGATTTCATGGCCAGGAATACCTCGATTTTTTTGCCGGTTAGGATTTTCAAATTTTCCATGGTTTCCATATCCGGGACTCTCCAAGAGGCGACGGCGAAATGCGCGTCATCGATAAAGATGGGCACCATGAAATGACGGCGGCATAAATCAACGGGGATAAAATCCTTGAGCTTATTTTTGTTGCTGACGACTAAAAGCCCGTTGGCGCGGCTGGCAAAAGGGCGCCCTACGGTGCGCGAGAGGGCGCGAACCAAGGGTTCCTCTGCGACCCAGCCCTTCTTGAGCAGGATTTCCCCGACTTCCTCTCCCGACTGATGACACAGCTCCAAGGCTTGATCCCATCGTTTCTGAGTGAGGGCGCCACTTTTGATAAGAAAATCGCCCAGGTTCATCCGGCAGTTTAACGAACGGCGAGGGCTTCGATTTCAATGGCCGCGCCCTTTGGCAAATTGGACACTTCGATGGTGGCGCGGGCCGGGTAAGGCTCTTTGAAAAACCGGGCATAAACCTCGTTCATGGCTGGGAAGTCCTGAAGATTTTTCATGTAGACCGTGGTTTTCACCACATGACTTAAGTCCAATCCGGCGGCCCCAAGAATGGCTTCGATATTCTTAATGGCGGCCTCAGCCTGAATTTTAATGTCGCCCGCGACCGGCTGCCCGGCGGCATCCGCGGGAATTTGGCCGGAGACAAAAACAAAACCGTTTTTTTCAACGGCCTGCGAATAAGGGCCGATGGCCTTAGGCGCTTTAGCCGTGATCAGAACAATTTTCGACATCAAGATATTCTACAGGAAATAACGAAGGGGCTACCGGCCCGAGCGCACGCGGCTGACCAGATTGGCCAGGGCATTGGCGAACATGCTCACAAAAACGATGAACAGGGCGTGCAGGAAAGCTTGCGCCCAGCCGATGGTGCCGGTCAAGCCTCGGTGCTCATAAATCCCCAGCAAAAAAACGGCGGATAAGACGGCGATGGCTGCGGTGGCCAAACGGTCGGTGTAGAGGCTGGCCGCCAACGGCGTCAGCACGAACAAAAGCCACATCGGCCCCCAAAGCGTGCCCAGCAAATAAACCAACGACCCCAGGCCCAAAAAATTGACCGGCGTGTGGAAACGCTTGATCCCATGATCCGAATGCCCGGGCTGCTGCGCCTGCCAGCCCACGAAATAATTGAATGCGACCAACCCGGCCAAAATCACGGTCGCGATGTACTTTTCATAAGTCTCCGCCAAGCCCCAAATCATGGCGGCCACGACCATCGCCACGGTAAAGGGCATGAAAAACCTGTTGATCAAACTGATGAATTGGACGTTGGCGGGCATGGGCACGAAACGCGTAATGTCTTGGAATGTCAGGCCCACGCCGACCGGATGGCCTTCCTCGCCCCGGAACACCAAGGTGCCGTAGCCCAGGAGAATGCGCTGCCCCCGCCCGTTGAAAACGCGGACCTCCTGCCGGTTCTTCTCATCGAGGGTTTTGCAGGTCTTTAGAATAATGTCCGCGATTTCCGGCTGCGCGCGGAAAACTTCCCGGACATGGCTTTGCCGGATCGCGCGGCTTTCAACAGCCAAGATGCGCTCGGCCGAACGGTTGAAAACAAGAACGGAGCCGTCAAGATCAGTGACGATAAGACCGCCCGGCAGGCTGTCCAATACGGACTCATGCAGACCAATAACGCGAACGTCTTTTGTAGGCACTCTTCCCCCCTCTGCTTAATTATAGACCTTAAACTCCCGGACGCAAGGTAAGCCTGCTCACAACTTGAGTTATTTAAGTTATAAATCACGCATGGTTCGCAAGCTGATCGCCTGGTATCGCAAGAACAAACGGGACCTGCCGTGGCGCAAAACGCGCGATCCTTACCGCATCATGGTATCGGAATTCATGCTGGTGCAGACGACGGTGGCGACCGTCGTCAAACGATACGAGCTATTTTTGAAAGAATTCCCAACGATACAAACCTTGGCCGAAGCCCCCTTGTGGAAAGTCAAAAAAGCCTGGACCGGCTTGGGTTACAACAGCCGCGCCGTCAATCTTCATCGCGCGGCGCAGGAAATCGTGCGCCAAGGAAATTTTCCCGCAAATCCCGAAGATCTGAAAACCTTGCCCGGGTTCGGCCCATATTTAGCGAACGCCGTTTCCAGCATCGCTTTTGAGGCCCCGGCGCCGGTGCTCGACACCAATGTCCGGCGGGTCATTTTAAGACTCCTCAACACCGAAGACCCCGGAACCCTGGACGCGATGCTGGTTGAAAGCCGGGCGCTGCCCTCAGAATTCAATCAAGCCATGATGGAATTAGGAGCGCTGATCTGCCGGGCGCGCGAACCCCGATGCCACGCATGCCCGGTGCGCGCTTTCTGCGCCACCGAGGGCGTTCATCCTGTTGAGCAAAAACCGGCCGCGAGCCAAAAGCTGGAACTCTTCATCCGGGTTCATCAAGATAAAACCGGCCGGGTTCTGCTTGAACGCCGTGGGCCCGGCGAAAAATTTCTAAAGAATACCTGGGGCCTGCCTGCGACGGTCATCGATCGATGCCCGCCGGGCAACGGATTGAAAACCCTCACGCACGCCATTATGCGCTGGCGCATCCACGCGCATGTCGATCACGCGCAAAGCGACGGACTGAAAACAACCGATGCGAACAAAAAGTGGGTTCCGGAAAAACAATTGGGGCGCTATCTTTTCTCCTCGCTTTGGTGGAAGGCGCTGACCGGTTCGATTCTGCTCGCGCTGGCCGGATGCGCTTCGCCCAAAGTTAAGGATCAGCCTGCGACGCAAAAACTGGCCGTTGAAATCCCGGTTCCCGAAGAGCCGGCTCCTGCCGCGGCTAAGCCCAAAGAAACCATGACGGTCGTCGCCGCCGGCGATGTTTTATTGGCCAGCATGAGCCCGGAACCCCCTTCGTTGCCGCCGCATGACGGACGGGGGCTCTATGATGAAGTCAAGCCTTATTTAAAAGGCGACATTATTTTCGCCAATCTCGAAAGCGCGGTCACGGACAACTGCTCGACGGAAAAATGCCGCAAATCCGCAAACAAGAAAGGCAAAACGGCGAATATTTCCCCCAAAGGCTGCTATCAATTCGCGACGCCCGCCCGCTACGCCAAAACCATGATTGAAGCGGGCTTCAATGTCGTCAGTATCAACAATAATCACAGCCTTGATTGCGGCGGCCAAGGGTATTTGGATATGGTCACGACCCTCAACAACATCGGCCTTCGATATGCCGGCAAAAAAAATGAAATCGCCGAATTTTATGTGGCGGGCGCAAGCGCGGCCGTGATCGCCTTTGGGTTTACCGGCGGCCGGGAATTCCCCAGCGTCTTGAACATCCCCGAAGCCGTTTTGTCGGTCGCAAACCTCAAGGCCAGATTCCCCATCGTCATCGTTTCTTTCCATGGAGGCGCCGAAGGGTTGGACGCGATGCGCCTGCCTCAAGGCATGGAAATTTTTGAAAACACCAAACGCGGCGATTTGCGCGCCTTCGCCCATGCGCTCGTCGACGCCGGCGCCGCGCTCGTCATCGGGCACGGCCCCCATGTGCCGCGCGCCATGGAGCTTTATAAAAACCGCCTCATCGCCTACAGCCTGGGCAATTTCCAGACCTACGGCAAAATGAACCTGGCCGATCAACGAGCCTATGCGCCGATGCTGAGCGTGGAACTGCATGTCCGCGACGGCTCCTTCCGGGGGGGCCGCATCGTGTCTTTTATTCAGAAGGAACCCGGGATCCCCCTGTTCGACCCGCAAGTCAGAGCAGCCAAGCTCATTAAAGAGCTCGGCCGCAAAGACATCGCCAATAACCTGCTCGAGATCGCGCCCGACGGCGGGCTCAAAGCGCTGGAGGAGCCTAAAAAATACATTCCTCCGGTCAAACGCGTCCCCATCGGCGCGACAGCCAAATCCAAAAACAACGATTTCCGAATGACGCTGTCCGCGCGTTTCCAGCACTACAACCGCAGCCCGGAGCATCCTCGAGACCGCTATGACGTCATGGTTCAATCGCCTAAATCCGCCGGCTTCAGACCCGATGGAACAAAGGCCTATGTGAATTCTCTCGAAGGCTTCACCACCGTCGCTTATGATCCGGTCGCCTTAAAACAACTGGGCACGATTCGCCATTGTTTCGATGAAAAAAACGCCGGTTTGATCTCGTCCCAAAAACCATTCGACTACGCCTTCATCGTCAAGCCCAAAAGCGGCGATGTCGACCATTTTTGCGGAAAGCCCGTTGAAATGGCCTTCTCTCATGAAGGCCGCTTTCTCTGGGTTTCTTATTACCGGCGCGATTACGACGAATTTTCCCAGAACCCTTCGGCGGTTGCGGTCATCGATACGCAAACCGATGCTATTGTAACGGTATTGCCCTCCGGACCCATACCCAAATTCATCACGCCTTCGCCGGACGGACGCTGGATGGCGTTTGTTCACTGGGGCGACAATACCGTGGGTTTCGTGGATATCAGAGGGGCCGATCCTTCCAAATTCCGGCTCTCCCATCTGGTCGCCGTTGAAAAACGCCTGAATTTAAGCGATCTGGAAACCGAAACAAACGGCGAAAAAATCGACCGCGACAGCGAATGCGGGCTTTGTTTGCGCGGCGCCGCCTTCACGAAAGACAGCCGCCACCTGCTGATCGGACGCCTCAAGGGCGGCGGCGTGGCCGTGATCGACGTGGCCAAGCGCCGCTATATCGGCACGGTTTGGGGCATGAGGCCCACGCCGCGACACTTGGTGCTTCATCCCGATGGTAAATGGCTTTATACCAGTTCGAATGTCAGCGGTTATATTTCCAAATTAAACGTTCAGGAAATCATCGGTAACGCTTCAGGCAGTCATGAGGTAAAACCCGCAGCCGAAGTTTTTGCCGGGTCGGGTGCGCGCACCATTGATTTGAGTCCGAATGGACGCTGGGTGTTCGCCGCAGTCAACACGGATTCAAAACTCGTCGCATTGAACGCCGAGAATTTGACGAAAGTCGCCGAAGTTCCGGCTGATTCTTTTCCCGTGGGCCTGGCCGTTTCTCCGGACAATGCCCAGGTCTGGGTCACCTCGCAAGGCCGCGAGCTTCATGGCGGCAATTCGGTGTCCGTTTACCGGATCGAAACCGAATAATCGCCCCCCTTGTTTTGCCTGCATTTAGTGCCTATAATGTAGGCATGGAAAGCATTCACTATATTCAATATACGATCCGGTCCGTGCCCGGCGATCTCGACAAGGCCCTGCGGATCAAAGCCAAAAAATCCGGGAAGAGCTTGAATCGTTTAATCCTGGAATCCCTGGCAAAAGGAGCGGGCTTGCAACAGGAACTGCATAACGATTTGGATCATTTTTTCGGCAGTTGGGTTGAAGATCCGCGGGTAGATCAGGCGCTTAAAGCGCAAAGAAAAATCGACTCGAAACTGTGGAAATAAATGCGCCTCGCTTTGGATACTTCCGGTTATAGCGCCGCGGGCAGAGGTCAGGAAAAACCCGCGCGTGCTCTCAAAGCAGCGGATGAAATTTATGTTCCTTTTATTACGCTGGCGGAGCTTCGAGCCGGTTTTGCCGTCGGGGGCGCCGGAAAAAAGAACGAAGCCAAGCTCATTGAATTTTTAAATTCCCCGCGCGTACGGATTTTATATGCGGACGAACAGACGACGCATCATTACGCCGGCATCTTCGCCTACCTGAAAAACAAAGGAACTCCCATTCCCACCAACGACCTTTGGATTGCGGCTCTAGCGCTTGAGCACGATCTACCGCTATTAACCACGGATTCTCACTTTTCAAAAATTCCGCAACTCGCCACTCTCTAAAACCGTCCATCAGCGACACTTGAACTCTGACCTTCCCTCAAACACCTTCAGCCTTTACTTTTGCCGCTTTCTGCAATCAAACAAGCATTATCCCGGCAAGCCCTAAACGCATGAAACCCGAAACGGTTGCGGGCCACCCAATCATACGCGGGCTCGCCGATGAATTTTAAACCGGGGATATTAACAACCAACGCCATGGGCCAAAGCATGGGTAAACAAACGGTCAACCGCCGAAACGCATGAAAACCGCCGGATAAGCGTCCATCGGACTCAAGCAAATACATCCGGGCGCGGCAGGCTTCATTGGTCAATGAAGAATGCAGAGCCGCCGTATCCGTTGTCCTAAAATCCACGGGCTCGAGGCGGCCGGTCGGATCTAAGACGCGCACGCGGGCCAACGCCGCTTGGCAAAACCCGCAATCGCCGTCGAAAATCAAACGATGGCGGCCCCAGGCCTTGGCCCAGGCCTTGCGGCGGCGCTCGATCCATCCGACGAGATGTTCGGGGTCAATAAACAACATCAACATGGGGATGAACAGAAAAAAGAAAATCGTGGGCACATGCATGGTCACGACCAGCATGATATGGAAAAAAATCCAGGCCAGGATGGCGAACACCCTTGTTTTTTTCCAAAAAAGCCATAACGGCGAGGTAAATTCAAAGGCCAGGATCGCGCCCTCAAGCCAATCGCATAACACCGGCGAAGCGGCCAGCAGGGACCGGCCCGGGAACTGCTTCATCACCCCGCCGTCGGGGTAATGCATCAGGTAATAATACGGCTGATCCGACAGCCAATTGCCCTGGGGCCAACATTTCCATAAAGCCGTGTAAAAATAAAAGCTCGCCAAAACCATCTGCAGCAGCCGCTGAATGTGAAACGGACGCTTCTTGCGCCAGGGTTCGGGATCACCGCGAATCAGGCTGTCGATGGAAAAAGAATCCCCTAAATAAGGGCACCAAAAAACTAAAAAAAAGACCACCAGAAACATGTCCCAGGACAGCGTGCCGATATGAAGCGAATTGCGGGCATAAAAATAATAGGAGCTCAAATATAAAATCGCGCCGCTGGCAGGCGTCAAAAAACCGATAAAGAAAAAGACGAGCGAAACAACGAACGCCCCGGCCATGGCCCAAACAACCCAATCGGGATGCTTGGCCACCCATTCCAAAACAGGAATCGGAAAAAACGAGGCATTGTACTCCCGAAAAGAAACGGATAAATAATTATCCCCCATCTCAAAAAACGTGGGCAGAACATGAAACCCAACGGTCCAGGCAACGGCCATGCGAAAAAGAGACAGGCTCAAGGAAGAACGCTCCTCTAAAAATAAAGAATCCCAGGCGCGAGAGAGCGTATTCAACCCTGCCTCGGCAGAAAGGCCCGGCCTTCCTTGTCGCATTGATAAAGAGGCCCCATTTGCTTCAAATCCGGGGTTTTGGACAACGCGGGCCAAATCGCGCGCATCACGGCAAAACCATCGTACTCGGGAAATTTGCGCTTTAAATACCGGCAGAAATCCGGGCCGCGCTGCGCGTTTAAAACGGAAACCATCATATTGCGGTGAATATTGTCATAACCCAGCCAGCGGGTTTCAAAAATGCGATGGGGATCGATGAAAAATGCGATTTGGCCCTTGATGCCGTAGACCTCGGCCGTGCCGTAATTGTCATCGACCTGGTAGAACATAATCCAGCCCGCCGGAGGAAACAGCAATTTCAACTTGGGTAGTTCCTTGTTGAAAATCCGATTGAGCACAAAGGCGCGCGTGGACTCGTAATGAAAAACGAGGGTCCAAGCAACGACAAAGACGGAAATGGCGATTTTCTTCCAGCGAGACAATTCCCCCTCCTCTTACTACAATAGCCCAAGAAGGGAGCCATGTCCATAAGAATCTGCATCACCCTATTCTTATTTCTAACAGGCAATCTCCTACACGCCGAAACCATCGCCCCGCAAGTCGCCGGGGCCTTCTATCCGGCCGACAAGGAGCAGCTAAAGAGCATGGTGGACGATTTCCTCGCTCAAGCGCCCACACAAACGCTCAAAGGTGATCTCTTGGGCGGGCTTTCCCCTCATGCAGGCTATATCTACTCGGGAAGCACGGCGGCCCGTTTCTACCGGCTGCTCCGGGGTCGCTCTTATGACACGGCGATTATCCTGGCCTCCGGGCATCGCATGGGCATCAAGGGAGCGGCGACCATTCAAAGCGGAACATTCGCCACGCCCCTGGGCTCGGTTGCCATCAACGCGGACATGATTCAAACGCTCATGAAGCTGACGCCCCTGATCGAGCACAAACCCGAAGCCTTCCAGGGCGAACACGCGGTCGAGGTTCAACTGCCCTTTCTGCAAACCGTTTTAAATAACGCCAAATTAGTCCCCTTGCTCATGAACACCGACGACCCTCGCGTGGCTCAAGAAATCGGCGCCGCCCTGGCTAAAATCATGAAGCCGGGCAAAGTCCTGCTCATTGTTTCCTCCGATCTCGCGCATTACCCGCACAAAAATGTGGCCCGAGTCGTGGATCTGGCCACGCTTGAGGCCATGCGCCTGGCCCATGATGATCCGGAATACTTTTGGCTCGCCAATCGCATGCTCATGGAGCGCGGGCCCAAGAATATGGTCTGCACCTATTGCGGCGAGGCCGCGGCGCTGACCGCCCTCCATGCCGTCAAACCATTCAAAGGTCAAAGCCGTGTCCTTGGATACATCAATTCAGGAGAATTGGCTCACGGAGAGCCCGATCGGGCCGTGGGCTATGCCGCCGTCGCTTGGACGAAATCAGCGCCCGCGCCCCAACGCCCGCAGCTGACGAAAACGCAAAAAGACGCGCTGCTGAAACTTTCCCGGGAAGCGTTGGTCAATTACATCGCCAAAAAAGAAAATCCCAAGCGGGCGATCTGGAATGACTTGGAGTTCAATCTTCCGGCCGCGGTGTTTATGACGCTGCGCAGAAAAGACAGGCCTCATGCCGCGTCGCTGAGAGGCTGCATCGGCTCTTTAGTCTGCGATTTGCCTTTGGCCGAGGCGGTTCAAGCCTACGCCGTCAGAAGCGCGGTCGAGGACCCGCGCTTTCGCCCGGTCACGGCGGAAGAATTGAACCTCATCACGATCGAGGTCTCGATGCTGACGCCGTTTCGCAAAGTTTCTTCAGCCCAAGCCGTCAAACCAGGGCAGGGAGTGCTGATCCGGCAAGGCCGCAATTCCGGGCTTTTCCTGCCCTCGGTTTGGGAGGATATTCCCGATAAAACCGATTTCTTAAACGAACTTTGTTCTCAAAAAGCCCATTTGCCCGACGATTGTTGGAACGATCCCAAAACCGAAATCCAGGTTTTTGACGCTGAAAAATTCGGAGAAAAAAATTAAACGGTTTGCGCCTTTTCCCCTTTTGCTTATTTGGCTTATCAGTCCCAACCAAGCCAAGGGTCTCTCTCCGGCGTCGAATACCGGCGACGAAAAAACCATAGAAATTCTTTACACCTACGGATGGCGCCACGGCGTTAATCTCGATCTCCTGTCCACCTTCGAGGCTTTTCTGCAGACGTCAACGGCTTCCGTTCGTCTCGACAATATCGCGTTTAAGCCGGCCTATTTATCAAACGGCCGCTATCTTTTCGATATCCCGGCAAATTTTAAAAAAGAGAGCCTGCCCAACACCGCGCAGATACAAAATCAGGAGACCGTCAAAATTCTTGAAACCCGCGAGTCCATTCTCCTGGCTTACCCCAAAACAGAATACCCGCTTCTGGAAGCGCTTCTTCAAACAGCCGCGGACCGGTCCGGGGAAGGTTACAACCCCCGCATTCAACGGACAACCGCCACCTTGGCCATGATCAGCGATGCTACGAACGCGTGGCAACCTGTTTTGATCACCGACCCTAACGCAAAAATTGCCCGATGGCAGGCAAACTTGGCCCAGGCTTACCGGCTGACGATCAACGGCCGCGAAATACGCGTTGTCGCGATCGGCAAGCCCCGCCCGGGGCCCGCCGCCATTACAACAGCTCTTGAGAAACGCATTCAACGAAGCCCCCTGCCTAAATTGCTTATTTTTAAAGGCGGGGCTTTTCTGCCCAAAAAAATTAAATCCCATCGTCATCTATTGCTTGAGTCTCTTGAAAAACTCGGCTTCAGCATTTTTGCTCCCACAGCCGGCGATTTAAGCAATGACGACATGCAGCCTCTTCTTCGGGGCCAAAAAACAACATCGATGGATATCGTTGTTGCCAACGTCAAAGCGCTTGATGACACGGTCCCCTTCCACGCCAAAGCCTGGGTCGTCAAAAATATCGACGGCGTGCGGGTCGGCGTTTTTGCCCTTGTCCGCGAGAACGCCAACGGCTTATTCGCCTCAAAACATTTGCCTTATCGAGCGGAAGAACCCATCGCCAAAGCCAAAATAATCGTCGAGGAACTGCGCAACCGGCAGAAGGTCGATCTGGTCGTTTGCGTCTCCCATCTGCTCAGGCAAGATGACGCCAAGCTTCTCTTTGATGCCGTCGGCGTGGATATGATGATCGGAGATTCCACGGACGATCTGACAAGTTCGCGGCAAAACAATATCACGCTCGGGGATTGGTCCCAAGAAACACATCGCAGGCCGGCGCTCGTTGCCTTGATGCCCAATTACGGCTACGGCGATATCAAACTCGGCTTTCAAAAAACCCGTGCCGGCTATTCCCTGACAAAGATCGTTGAAACAGTCGCGCCGTTGAACGAGCGCGCTCCTGAGGATGAGCTGTTTTCTTCAATTCAAGACGAACTCTTGGGCCTGATTACCGAACAATATTCCTCGGAACCTGTGTTGCCCGATCCCAGAAATTTATGGCCCCAACCGCAAGGTTTGCCCAAACTTGTTTATGTGGCCGAAGAAATCTGGAATTTGACGGCCCAGATCATGCGCGAAACATTCGACGCGGAACTGGCTTTGGTCAAAATTCAGCCTTTGCGTTCCAATGTCGCCGGCGCTCCCTTTGAAGGCTTGGTCGCCAGTTGGCTGGATGACAAAGAAAAAATCGTCACGATGGACCTTCCGGGCCGCGATATCCGCGCCCTCATGAAACAGATGAGTTTCGACGACGTGCCCATCCATCCCAAGGACGTACGGCCCACGCGCTATTACGAAAAAACACGCTTGGCCGCGGCCGGTTTGGACCAAGAAGCCAGGGTCGCGGGCTTGCCTCTTAAAGACAATGAGCTCTACCGGGTGGCCGTTTCTCACAATTTGCTCAATGACGAAAAGTTGCCGGAATTTGCCCATGGTCAAAACATCAACAAGCATGAAACGACGTTGGACAAAGTCGTTCTCGCTTGGCTCAACGACAAAAAACAAACCCAAAATCCTGAAAATTACGCCGGTCACATTAAGCGGCTTTGCGAAGGCAAAACGCCGCCCAAGCCGCTGTGGCGGATTAACCTCAGGCAAACAAGCCTGCAATTAGCCAATACTCAAGTTGAACAAGCGGCGGCTTATGCTCAAGTGCCCAACGCCCGGATTCAAGCCATCAATCAAGTCTTCGCGCGCGGATCGCTCAAAATTTATTCCGAACTCATGATCAAACGATTGTCTTGGGATGCCGGCTTCACCGCGGATTACGGCCGCCTGACGCTCAAGCCCCAGAACACTCCCGCCATTAAAAACGAAACCATCGATCAAGCCTTGGTGGAAACCGAGCTCAAATACAAAACCATGGATATCGACGGCAAATTGCTTAAGGCGAGCGCCGGACCTTTTATCAGCCTGGCTTATGACACGGAGTTCACCAAGCCGCCGTTGTTAACCGGGCTGCCCAGGCGGCGCTTGGCGCGGTTGCGGTGGACGGCATCGCCGACGGAGGCGCGGGAGGCGACCACGCCCACACGGGCCGGGGCGGCTGACGATTCCACGGGGCGCACGCGCCAGGTCAGGAG